>CALCEB010000167.1 GCA_937900045.1 uncultured Acidobacteriota bacterium | reverse complement strand
TCCAGCGCGATGACTTGGTAGCCGCGACGCACGGCCGGGCGTTCTGGATTCTGGACGACATCTCACCTTTGCGCCAGTCTCAGGGCCAAGCTCCTCAATCCAACGTTTACCTTTTCAAGCCACGTTTGACTTATCGCACGCATCGTGGCGGCGGCTTCCACCCGCACGGACCCGTGGGACAGAACGTGCCGAACGGAGCGATTGTTTACTTCTACCTGAAGACCAAACCTGCGCCGAAGCAGGCCGTCACGCTGGAGTTCTTGGACAGCAACGGCAAGGTGGTGCGCCAATTCAGCAGTTTGAAGCCGCAAGAAAAAGAACAGCAGGAGGCCATACCGGCCCTAAAAAGATCCGGCCACCAGCTTCCTGCCAAAGCCGGCTTGAACCGCTTTGTGTGGGATCTACGCTATGAGGATGCGGCCAAGATTGACAACTACAATCTCTATGAATATGAAAGTGGACTGGATGGTCCCTTGATTGTGCCGGGAGAATATCAGGTGAAGCTCACGGCAGAGGGAAAAACTTTCACGGCGCCCTTGACCGTGAAGCTCGATCCACGGCTTAAATCCACGCGGGCGGAATTGGACAAGCAACTCCAACTGGCGCTGGATATTCGAGGACGCCTTACCCAGATTGATAACACGGTGAGCCAGGCTCAAAGCCTTGAAGCTCAGCTTGCAGCATTGACCAAAGATCTGGCGGGACACTCCAGTCAGCAGGCGGTCGTGAAAGCTGCCAACGACCTTGATGCCAAGCTCAAGAATTTGGTCAATGCCCTGATTGATCCGCAGATTACCGCTTCCGAAGATTCGCTGGATTACCCGCTCCGGCTGGATGGCAAGTATTCTGTGCTCGAAGCCACGGTCGAAAGCGCGGATCATGCGCCCACCCTGCAGTGCTTTGATGTGTTCCAGTCGCTCAATCAGCGGTTGGATCCGTTGATGGCTAAGTGGGAATCAATGCGGGCCAAGGACCTTTCGTCGCTAAATGACTTGATGCGCAACGCGAAGGTTCCGGCGCTTCGCGTCCCGGCTGCGAAGACCGTGAATAATGGAGGTTAGGGATTATGCCGGCCCACCGGGAAACATTCCCTTGCCGAGCCACATTCCGCCATCCACCACAAGAACTTCACCGGTGATGAAATCTGCAAAATCAGAGACAAGGTAAGCTGCGGCGTTGGCAATTTCCTCGGGCTGGCCAATGCGCCCCCTGGGCACTTCCCGGATCATGGCAGCGCGGGCTTCGGCCGTGGCCCAGAGCTGTCCACCGGCGCCGCTGGTTTCCACCGGGCCCGGCGCGATGGCGTTCACCCGGATGCTGTGCTTCGCCCACTCCACGGCCAGCGTCCGGGTCATGGCCACCACGCCGGCTTTGGCGGAGGCGGAATGGATGGTGCCCGGGCCGCCGGTCCAGGCATAAGTGGCGACGATATTCAGAATGGCGCCACCGCCGCCTTGCGCAATCATGCGCAGGCCAGCGGCGCGAGAGCAGTAGAACGTGCCGTTCAGGACGATGTTCACCACCGCGTTCCACCCATTCACGGACAATTTTTCCGTGGGGCAGATGAAGTTGCCTGCGGCGTTGTTGACAAGGATATCGATGCGCCCAAACCGCTCGATGGTGGTGTGGCACAGGGCATCGACTTGTTCGGGATCGCGAACGTCCATTGGAAACGCCATCACTTGCTTCCCGCTTGCGGCAAGATTGCGGGCGGCAGGCTCCAGGTGGTCCGGAGAACGGCTGGCCAGCACCAGCTTGGAGCCAAGCCTTGCAAGTTCGCTGGCAATTGCAAAGCCGATTCCCGTTCCGCCTCCGGTAATGATGGCGACCTTTCCCTTCAGGGATTCTTCCGGCAGCATCATGGTTTTGGTCTCCTGCAAATATTGGGGAATGGGGCTTCAGGTCGGAGGACCCGTAGGGGAAAGTTGAATTCAGGAGAAATGAATCCCGATCAGAAAACGTCCGATGAAAAAGTCGACGAGAATGATCAGCACGGAAGCGACCACCACAGCTTGCGTCGTGGAACGCCCCACTCCCTGCGTTCCTCCTTCGGTGTTCAGGCCGAAGTAACAGCCCACCAGAGCTATGATGGCTCCAAAGATAATGGGTTTGACGAGACCTTGAGCAACGTCGTGGAGGGTGAGAGATTGGTAAGCCATGGTCCAGTACTCAGCGCTGGTTAACTTGGCCACACTGGAACTGACCAAGTAGCCGCCAATCAAGCCGATGAAATCCGAAAGGATGGTGAGCACTGGCAACATGATGAGCGTGGCATAAACCCGCGGTGTAACCAGCTTCCTTGAAGGGTCGGTGCCCAGCGCGCGCAGGGCGTCAATTTGCTCGCTGACCAGCATGGAGCCGATTTCCGAGGCGATGCCGGAGCTGTTGCGGCCTGCGACGACGATCGCGGTGAGCACGGGCCCAAGCTCCCGCACCAGGGAAATCGCAACGGCTTCACCCATCAAGTCGACTTCGCCAAAGCTTTGCAGGGTGCGATAGGTTTGGAGCGCCAAGATGGCGCCGGTGAAAAAGCCGGTCAGCAAGACGATCGACAGCGAACCGACTCCGATGGCGTCCATCTGGGCGACCGTGTCAATGTAGTAGCGCGGCGCCGAGAATGCATTGAGGAAAGCACTGGCCGTGAGTTGAGTAAAGTCCTGGAGCGCCAGAACCTTGCGCTTGAAGTAGCCTTCGATCAATGTTTTCTCCGGAAGTTCAGAACGAACCCATTAAAAGGACTAGTCTTGAAATCTATCCGGCGCCCGGATTGAAGTCAAGCAGAACTGAGTTGGGGTAGTAGCTCATTTTGCTGTAGCGGCGCTCGGAGCTTGCCCTGACAGGAATCGCTGGAAATCGTTGAGAATTCAAGTTCGGGGGTCACAGAACGCTGCTACGGCAAACAAACTGCGCCACCACCTGAAATGGACGCAGTGGCGGCGGACGGCGCTCCGGTTTTGGGCGGACTCCCCGGCTCCTAAGAGATTTTCTTGGAGTCCGGACAAGATGCATATAGGATATTTTCATGACGGACGCCGGTAAGTTCAAAATTGGGTTGATCCAGATGGCCATGGTTCAGGACCCGGCACAAAACCTCTCTCATGCCATCAAACGCATTCAGCAAGCGGCTGTGGCGGGAGCCGAAATCATCTGTCTGCCGGAGCTCTTCCTTTCGCCTTATTTTTGCCAGCGCGAGGATCCCGCCTTGTTCGACCTGGCGGAATCGATTCCGGGACCCACCACCGAGGCCCTGGGTAAAGTTGCGTCCAAGACCCAGACGACCCTGGTCACACCCATTTTTGAAAAGCGGGCGCCCGGAATTTATCACAACAGTTCGGCAATCTTGAGTCCTGAAGGAGAAGTGTTGGGAGTTTACCGGAAGATGCACATTCCGGATGACCCCGCCTACTATGAAAAATATTATTTCACTCCGGGCGATATGGGATTTCGTGCCTTCGACACCCCAGTGGGGAAAATTTCCGTTCTGATATGTTGGGACCAGTGGTTCCCGGAGGGCGCGCGGCTGGCGGCTTTGCGCGGAGGACAGGTGATTTTTTATCCGACCGCAATTGGCTGGCATCCTGCCGAAAAGGAGCAGTATGGAAGAGATCAGCACGATGCCTGGCGGACGATTCAACGCGGTCACGCCATTGCCAACGGCGTTTACGTCGCGGCAGTGAATCGGACGGGCCACGAGAAGCCGTCCGCAGAAGCCGCCGGAATTGAGTTTTGGGGTTCTTCTTTCGTTTGTGACCCTTTTGGGGTTGTCGTGGCGGAGGCTTCCGCCGAACAGGAAGAAAACCTGATCGTGGAGATTGATCCCGGGCGCATTGAGGAGGTTCGCCGCAATTGGCCTTTCCTGCGGGATCGCAGAATTGATGCGTATTCGGATATCAGCAAGAGGTATGCGAGCGAAGGGTCAGGTGAATAGCCGGGGGATTGGATAAGGCATACCGGTAGACTTGACGCACAGCGGAGAGTGAATTCATGCAGGTTCTAGTGACGGGCGGGGCGGGCTACATTGGGAGCCACACGGCGAAGGCGCTGGCGAAGACCGGGCATGATGTCCTGGTGCTGGACGATTTGAGCGGCGGTCATCGATGGGCGGTCAAGTGGGGGAAATTTCTGGAGGGCGACATCCTGAATTCGGATTTTCTGCGCCAATGTTTCCGGCAAAATCAAATCGACGCGGTCATTCATTTTGCGGGAGTGATCCAAGTGGGTGAGTCCGTGCGAAATCCCAGCAAATATTTCCGCATCAACACGGCCGGAAGTCTTGAGCTTTTGGACGCGATGCTCGAACACGGCGTGAAGCACATTGTGTTTTCATCTTCCGCTGCAATCTATGGAACGCCGCTCAAAGTACCGATCCCGGAGGATCATCCGGCCAGTCCGGTGAGCCCTTATGGTGATTCGAAGCTCGCGGTGGAACGGATTTTGCACTGGTATGGGAACGCTTACGGCATCCGCTGGGCGGCGCTGCGCTACTTCAATGCTTCCGGGGCGGATCTCGAAGGCGAATTGGGCGAGGGACATGATCCTGAGAGCCACCTGATTCCGCTGGTGATCAAAGCCGCCCTCGGCCAGATTCCACAAGTTGAGATTTACGGCACGGACTATCCCACGCCGGATGGCACGGCAATCCGGGACTATATTCACGTGGCCGATCTGGCGGAAGCTCATGTGCGGGCGCTGCACTTCCTGGTGGAAGGCGGAGAGAGCACCGCGCTGAATCTGGGCACGGGAGAAGGCCATTCGGTGCGCACGGTGATCGACGCGGTGAATCGCTGCGTGGCCAGGACCAGCGGTGGCGCACGGCCTGTTCCTTTTAGCGAAGCCCCGCGCCGGGCCGGAGATCCACCCTCGCTAGTCGCTGAATCTTTACAAGCTCAAAAGCTTTTGAAGTGGACGCCGCAGCATTCGAGCCTGGACCAGATTGTGACGAGTGCTTGGAACTGGCATCGCTCGGGCGCTGGCCAGTGACTGCCTTGGAATGGTTCGATGGTTCCGGGCCTAGGTTTTTTGCTTCCTGAAAATAAGCGCAGGCGATACGGGAGGTTGTGTGGAAGAGCTGAAGAAGCTGGTTCGAGAAATTCCGGACTTTCCCAAACCGGGAATTTTGTTTTATGACATTACCACTCTGCTGAAGGATCCCGTCGGCCTGCATCGCGCCGTGGATGCCTTAGCGAACCATTACGTGGGCCGCTCGATTGACCGCGTGGTGGGTATTGAAGCGAGGGGATTTATTTTCGCCCCGATGGTGGCTTACCGGTTGAATGCCGGCTTCGTGCCGGTCCGAAAGCCAAAGAAGCTTCCCGCGCCCGTTGAAAAGGCCACTTACAACCTGGAGTACGGGACGGACGCGCTGGAGGTCCATCGCGACGGCATTTCTGAAGGACAACAAGTGCTCATCATAGACGATCTGCTGGCGACCGGTGGAACGGCGTCTGCCGTAGCGGGCATGGTGGAACGGCTTGGTGGGAAAGTGGCGGGACTGGGATTTCTGATCGAATTAGACTTTCTGAAGGGCAGGCATCGATTGCCGGGCTACGATGTCCACACCGTGCTGCGATACGACAAATAATTTGGGTTCCTTGCTGCCTCAGCTCTCACTCTTTCGAGTGTTTTCTTCGAGGGCATTCACGATGGCTTCGATGAGCTGCCCTTCCGGGGCTGATCCTTCAATGAAAGCGTTCTCATTGATGACCGTCTTGGGAACAGCGTAGACATGATATCGCGTGGAAAGATCAGGGAATTCCGTAGCTTCTACCATATCGGCCCGGATCAAGTCATTCTCCATCGCAAAGCGATGAGCCAGGCGCACGGCCCGGGGACAATGAGGTCAAGTGGGTGTCGTGAAAACCTGGAGATGGACAGGCCGGGAGATTTCCTGAAGCTTCTTCCTGGTTTCGGCTTCAAGACCGGAGTCGCCTTGCGAGACCGCGATGATGGCATCGAGCAGAGTTGAGAATTCGTAGCCCGCAGGCAAACCGTAGAGGCGGATTCCGTAGTCCTTGCCATTCCTCACGATCGTTGCCGGACCTTTATCAATCCCATACTCGGCAACTCTCTCTTTGTCCAGCAGAAGGTTGAAAACCTCCACGGACAATTTATCGGAAAGCGCCGCAAGATCCTGAAGCAGTTCCCGGGCCTCCCTGCCGTACGGCAGATTGAGCTCCTGGGTGAAGTGAACCAACTTCACCGGATTTACCAGGGATTTCAGCACGTCGCCGATAGCGCTTTTATCTTCTTCCCGGATCAGGCTCACTCCGTAATCCTCCCGGTGACGCGGGCGCATGCGCGAGCTTCGGGCCCTTGAGGCGCCTTATTTGAATTTGATGCTAAAAGGAAGACCGAGGTGCCATCTCAGGAATTGATTTTATACAGGGTGCCATAAGTCAGAGCAGGTCATCCGCTGTAGCGCCGCTCAATGAGCGGCGAAATACGCCGGTCGCAGACCGGCGCTACAGTCTTGAAGTGCCGCCTGGGCATCCGATGACGCGCCCCCAGGGGTGTGGATGGCTAAAGGCCGTCATGGCCCGAACTCCACCAAGCATTAACGGCTCCTTGGCAGACGAAAGGAAGGGCTTGGAATTAAGGGGTGTTTCTAAGCAGCCTCTTTTTTGTCCGTCGTTCCTTCGGCCTGGCTGAGGGTCCGATTAAGCCCGTTCCGGATTTTTAGAAGCTGCCAAAATATCATCAAACCCTCGACAAAAAGAGCCCATAACAGAGCAACCTCAGTATTCATCGTGTTTCATCCTCCTTGTATATAGAACTTGTTAACGTACTACGTAATATACTTAATTGATATAGACAAGTATATATCACTGCGGTCGAAAAAATAGGTGGGTGGCGCAGACGCGGCGCAGTTTGCAGTGTCTGCGGCTACAGGGGGCGATCCATCGGCACGAGCCGGTAGCGCGGCCTCCGCCTTTGAAGTCAGCGGCTCTTCGTTGGGGGATCATACGGTGGAAATAATCTCGCTCTGCGCATCCTCCAGGTTGCCTGTCATTCCCGCTTCCATGTCATTCCGAGCGCAGCGAGGAATCCCGCTCTGCGCATCGACGGAGAGGATAGCCAGTACGGTTGACCACCACAAAGTACTTGATTTTGCCTGTTAACAAGTGTATCATTAAACCTCGAGTTAAACATCGAGCCGTTCCGCCCGGCCGCACCCGACCCCCCTCGCACGGCCCCGTTAAATGACAATGGAAAACTGCGCCATCAGGTTGCCCGCGTTGCAGCCATCCGCCCAGTCCCTAAGAGTGGTGCTGACCTTGGTTTCTAGGAACGTTCACGGCTTCCTGTCTGAGGCGTCGGCGAAGACTCGCAGGGGTAACAGGAAAGCGAAATTTTGCGTTGCCGGGGGCCGAAATCACGGAATTGAAAAAGGATTGTTTAAACGAACCCATAAATTGATGATAATAAAAGGAAATCATGGGAACGAACCCAAGAAACGAACCCACTGCGAGTCGATCAAGCCATTTAATATCAAACAGTTACAACGATTTTGCGAACGAAGCCAAGCAAGTGATTCAAGAAAAAAGGGTTACAGGACAAAATGGGTTCGTTTCCGGTGTTTTGGGCACGAAAAAGCGTCAATCGCGCCCCCCTGACGATCCGCGAATCGACGAAAGGTCGCACGGCGCAGGACTCGCCCTTCGGCCGGGAACCAAGGCGCGTCATGCCATGACTGCTCGATCTCCTTGTCTGGCGGTATATTCGGAGATTCAGCGCCTCATGGATCAGCACGTGAATCGTGCGACGCCTCGACCAAGAGTTCGTGTGTCATGGTCAGATAGGTCTGAGTTCCTGAGACGTTTATATTCCCAAGTAGGTAGCCAGAAAGGGCAGCCGTGCCTCAGGCTCTCTGTTTTTCCTTGCTTTCGAAAATGGCGAGGCATAGGATAATCCTCTTTAGACGAACTTTTTCTTTATTTTCAAGGAGCATGGGCGATGAAAAAGCGAATTTTGTCACGGCGTGATTTTATGCAGCAAGCGGCCACCACCGTCGGTGGCCCGCTGGCGGCCCGTACTATTCTGCTGGAGAACGGAAATCTGGAAGCGGCTCCGGCATTGCCTGCACCGGCGGGTGATACCGTCCGGTTTGGCATGATCGGCGTGGGCATGAGGGGCGCAGGCCTGCTCCGAACCTCGATCCAATTGCCGGGCGTGGAGTGTGCCATCGCTTGCGACCTTTACGAAGGGCGGCGGACGCTGGCCAAACAAATCCTGGGGAAGCCCACTCCTATCACATCGCGGTATCAGGACGTGCTCAACAATAAGGAAATTGATTGCATCGTTGCGGCTGTTCCCGACCACTGGCACAAGCAGATCATTGTGGACGCCTGCGCGGCGGGCAAGGACGTCTATTGCGAGAAGCCCATGACCCACAAAGTGGAGGAAGGCTTCGAAATCATCGATGCGGCAAAGAAGAACAACCGGATCGTGCAGATTGGCAGCCAGGAACCGAGCTCCGTGGTTTACCAAAAGGCCAAGGAATTGATTGCGGCGGACGCCATCGGCAAATTGTGCCTGATCGAAGCCACCATGGGACGCAACGACCATTGTGGCGCATGGTGGTATTCGATTCCTCCTGACGTTTCACCGAAGACGGTGGATTGGGAAATGTGGCTCGGCGCTGCTCCCAATCGTCCGTTTAACGCGACTCGCTGGGCGCGTTGGCGATGTTTCCAGGATTACGGGGAGGGCATTCCCGGCGACCTTTGTATTCACCACTTGACCGGAATCCACTATGTAATGGGGATCACGGCGCCGCCCCAACGGGCCTTCACCCAGGGTGGCCTCTACCGCTGGCACGATGGGCGCGACGTTCCTGACGTCATGACTACGGTTTATGATTATGGCGATTTCAGCGTCACCCTGCGCGTCACATTAAACACCGAGACCGAATCCGGCTTCCGCTTCATGGGCGACCACGGCATTCTGGAGATTCACGGCGTCGAAAATCCGGACTCGCTCAGTGTTTCCTGGCAGGATGGCAAGGATCACGGCCCTTGTACGCCGGCGTGGCCCAGCCCGATGCGGCAGAATTACGCCGCCCAGTGGCATTCTGAACACGATCCCAAGCCCGGAACTCAGAAGGTGATTGAGGCCGCGAATTATCTGGCTCCCGATGGTTATGACGACACCCGCGACCATCTTTGGAATTTCTTCCAATCGGTAAAGACCCGGCGCCCGTCCATCGAAGACGAATATTTCGGGAACAACGCCGCCATCGCCATCCACATGGCCAATTATTCCTATTTCCAGAAGAGCGCGGCGGTGTGGGACGCCAGCGCGAAGAGCATCGGGAGTTAACTTCAATACTATTCTGTCAGGGTGGACCTCGTGAAATTTACGACGGGGCTGTTGCGTTTTCCCTTACCCTAGCCCCTATAGTTCTCTCCCCGAAAGCTGGGATGGGGGTGTCTCTGTCCGCAAGCCATTTTGACTCATCCGCCCTCTCCAACGTCACCGACGCCTACGCCCTCTCGCCCGAGCGGGGAGAGGGCGCCACGAAGCGGTGGATGAGGGGCTCCCCTGGCCGGACGCGACCAGCAAGCGAAAAAGTCCTTGACAATAATATACTTATGGAGTAATATATTGAAAGTATATGTCCCTCGAAAGGTTTCTCATGACCGGCCAATCCACATTAAAAAAGATGACCAAAATGACGCTCGAGGAACAAAGCCATTGCGAGCATGCGAATGAGCCAGTAAAAATGCGGGTGCGAGCAAAAAGTGGAGAAAAAACAATTCTTTTTTGCCTGTGGAAAAGTCTGTAATCAACTGAAAACATGGATAAATCTAGTGATACAAAGCCATTCAAAGCCATGATCAAAGCCATTGAGAAACCGGCTAACCCATAGATGCCGCGAAAGTTACGTCGATTTCAGGAACAAAGCCAATCAATTGACTTATAATCAACAAGTTACAAGGCTTGCGCGGAAAAATAGCGTAAAAATTGGCTTTGTTCCCGCCATGCTGAACGGTATTGGGGTCAGGCGAGGCTCGGCGTACAACAAATGGCTTGTCTCAAATACGATGGAGGGAATGCTGCGCCCCAATGCCAAGGGGCAGGGAAGCCCGTGCAGTGAGGCCTGCACCGGCACGCTCACCCGCAGCAAGCTTGAAATATCCCGCGGCGGCAATCATGGCGGCGTTATCGGTGGAAAGCGCAGGCGAGGGCAGGAAGAGTTTGATCCGGGCCTGCTTGCTGGCTTCGCCAAACCGATCGCGAAGGAGTGAATTACACGCCACGCCTCCTGATACGAAGATCGACTGTACACGTTCTGTGCTTGCTGCATGAAGGGTTCGCTCGATAAGGTCGCGAACCACGGCTTCCTGAAATCCGGCGATGAGATTGAGAGTTTCCTGGGAGCATTGTTGGCGAAGATCGTTTGTATTGATAATGTCCTGGGTTTTCCGCCAAGCGCGGCGTTTGTCAGCCTCTTCAGCCAGACTCGTGCCACGGATGCGGTAGAGTACAGCCGTCTTAAGACCGGAGAAGCTGAAGTCGAGCGGACTTCCCTTCATCTTGATGTGGCCAAAGGGAGCGGCGTCAGCGTGTCCATAGCGGGCCAGACGGTCTATGACGGGTCCGCCCGGATAACCCAGTACGAGCAGCTTTGCGACTTTGTCAAAAGCTTCGCCCGCCGCGTCGTCACGAGTTTGTCCCAGGCGGCGGTAATGAAATGTCCAGGCTCCGGTTTCCAGTTGTTTGCTGCGCTCCACGCGGAACAGGCTGGTGTGCCCGCCGGAAACGACCAGGGTGACGTTGGGGAATCCGGGTTCCTCGAGGCTTTCACCTTTCAGCCGCTGCATTTCGTTCTCGAGGAGGACAGCGTGAATGTGGCCTTCCAAATGATTGACTCCCACCAGCGGCTTTCCCATGACTTGCGCAATTGCCTTGGCATAAACGAGGCCAACCAAGAGCGACCCAATGAGCCCCGGACCTTCGGTAACGGCAATGGCGTCCATTTCGTGCAGGCTAAAGCCCGACTGCTGGCAAGCCTCTTCGACCACGGGAGCAATCTTGCGGAGGTGTTCGCGGCTCGCCAGTTCTGGGACCACGCCGCCGAATTTTTCGTGGGTCAACACCTGGGACGCGACAGCATTTGAAAGGATTTTCCGGCCATCTTCAACGACGGCCGCCGCCGTTTCATCGCAACTCGATTCAATCCCCAAGATGAGCATCAAAGCAGGGCCTCCCTGAAATATGTTAGCATACGGCACGGGCGCTCCGAGGAAGGACTGGAAGGCGTTTGGGAAATGAAATTGATCATCTTGAGGTGTTCATGGAGATTCGCAAAGCCGTTTTGCCGGTGGCCGGACTGGGAACTCGTTTCCTGCCCGCCACCAAAGCTCAACCCAAGGAAATGTTGCCCATTGTGGATAAACCGCTCGTGCAATACGCGGTGGAAGAGGTCGCATCCTCCGGTATTCCGCACGTCGTTTTTGTGACGGGTCGCGGCAAGAACGCCATTGAGGACCATTTTGACGTTTCATTCGAGCTCGAACATCAGTTGGCGGGCAAGGGGAAGGAACAGCTCCTGCACCTCGTTCGTTCTATCTCCGGGCTGTTGCAAATAACCTACGTGCGTCAAAAAAATCCGCTGGGACTGGGCCATGCAATCCTGGTGGCTAAAGATCTGGTGGGCGATGAACCGTTTGCCGTGCTCCTTTCTGATGACGTGATCGATGCCCCGGTCCCCTGTCTCCGGCAAATGATGGACGTTTACGGACGCTACGGCCGGAGCGTGGTAGCCATCCAGCGCGTGCCTCGCAGCGCGGTCTCAAGTTATGGAATTATCAAGGGCCGCGCCATTTCCGATCAGGACCTGAACGGACGCCTGTTCCGGATCGAAGACATGGTGGAGAAGCCCTCACCCGCTGACGCGCCCTCAAACCTTGCGATTATCGGGCGCTATATCCTGACCCCGGCTATTTTTGGCGAGCTCGCTGCCACCCGGCGCGGAGCCGGATCGGAAATACAGCTCACCGATGCCATCCGCCAACTCTTGGCGAAGGAGCCGGTGTATGGATATCTGTTCGAGGGCCGCCGCTACGACGCTGGCGACAAGCTGGGATTTCTTCAGGCTACCGTGGAGCTGGCGCTGAAGAGGGCAGACCTTGGCAAGCCTTTTCGGAGTTACTTGAAGTCACTAAAGCTATGAAGCGATAGGCTGGAACCAACTGGCCAAGCTTGCCCGCGGGTTGAAAGCAGGGTAGCGGGTGACGGGTATGTGGCCCAGCCGCGAACTGGGGTTTCCAGCGCATGCCTCTTTGGTCATCACTTCGGAGCGGGATCTTTGGCTTTCGGGGCTTCGGGAGCCTTTGCGCCATCGCCTTTCGAGTCCGATGCGGTCGTAGTCTTGCCATCGCCTCCGGGTGATTGGGCGGAGGAATCCCCTGCGGGCGCGGAGGATTTACGGGCGTAATCCGTAATGTACCAGCCGCTTCCCTTGAATTGGATGGCAGGAGATGAGAGCAATCGCTCCAGCGCGCCGCCGCACTCGGAGCACTTGGAAAGCGGATCGTCTGAAAACTTTTGAATCTTCTCAAAATGCTTTCCACATTTCTTGCAACGGTACTCGTAGAGTGGCAAGCGACCCTCCTGGAAACTTTCAATCCAAGTATATCAACTCGCCATTCCGGGGTCAAAACTGCTACCGAAGCCGGCTCAAAAATGACCGGGAAGAATTCAAGCCAAGGACGGCGGCGGAGCCCTATTTCCTCGACGGGCCGTCGACCTTCGGGCCAAGGCGGAATTGCTTCGAACTCGTGGGCCTGATACACTTCTTAAGAAACTGCTTGCGGGAGCGTGAATGAATCCGAGAGCGACGTTTGAGGCTGCAAATTCAAATCGGGCAGGGGTTCCTGCCAAGGGCGGAAAACTGTACGTGGTCGGCACTCCCATCGGCAACCTGGGAGATATCACGTTCCGGGCGGTTGAGACGTTAAAGCAAGTGGACTTGATAGCCTGCGAGGACACACGCCGCGCCAAGAAGCTGCTCGATCATTACGGCATTGCCACGCCCACCCTCAGCTATCACGAACACAATGAGATGACGCGCGCCCCGGAACTGATCCTACGGCTCGAAGAAGGGAATCAAATTGCGCTGGTTTCTGACGCCGGCATGCCCATTGTGTCGGACCCGGGCTACCGCCTGATCAAGCTTGCAATCCGCCATAGTTTCCCGGTGGTTCCGGTACCCGGCCCTTCAGCATTTGTAGCGGCTCTGAGCGCCGCGGGTCTCCCGGTGGATCATTTCCATTTTGCGGGTTTCCTGCCTCCGAAGGGCGTCGCCCGGCAGCGGGCTTTGCGTGAGCTCAAGGAGATTCCTGGCACGCAAGTGTTTTATGAGGCACCGCATCGCATCCTGGAAATGTTGGAGGATGTCGAGAAAATTCTTGGGAACCGCCCTGTGGTTCTGGCTCGGGAAGTCACTAAGATCCATGAGGAGTTTCTGGGCGGAACAGTGGCGGAATTAGCCGGACGGCTCGCGGCGAAGAGCATTAAGGGAGAGATTACCGTCCTGGTGGGTGGGCACGATCCCGCTTCTGATAGTTCTGCAGAAGATGCTTCTCTGGCTTCCATTCGTGATGAAGTTGAACGGTTGAAGAAGGAGCGAAGCCTCGACGATCGTGGAGCCTTGAAAGTGTTGGCAAGGGCTCGGGGGATTTCGAAGAGCGAAGCGTACCGCCAATGGCAGGCAGAAAAGGGATTAGAGGGTTAATGCCAGAGTTCCGCTCCTTTTAGAATGTTCGAGCTGCTACACGGGTAGTTCTGGAGGCAGTACCCAAAGAACGGTGAACTTCTGCATTCTAATTTCAGGAAATTGAAGGCCCGGCCTTGATGTTGGGGTTTGCGCCAGCCGCCTCAGACAGTGCCCATTGCCATTGAGCTTTGATCCCTCTGCGCAACCGGATTCCTGCTAAAAAATTCATCGACTCGATCCAGCACTTCGCGAGTATTGCCCGCGCTTTGAACCTGGCGGCGAAGCTCAGCCCCACTGCGCACGCCGTGGGTGAACCAGCTTGCGAACTGTTTCATCTTGCCAATGGCCCCCGGCATGTCTTCCTCGACTAACATGGCATAGTAAGAACGGATCAAGTTGTAGCGGTCGAGCTCCGTCGGCTCGGCGTAGGCGCCCGTCAATGAAAATTCCAGCATTTGCCGAAAAATCCAAGGATTTGAGGGTGCAGCGCGGCCGATCATCACCGCATCGCACTGGGTTTCGCCGTGAAGGGCCCAGGCTTTGGGAGGAGTCATCACATCACCATTGCCAATAACCGGAATCCTGACGCTGTCCTTAACTGAGCGGATGATCTCCCATTTGGCTTGGCCGCTATAACCCTGAATGCGTGTCCGGGGGTGCACAGCGACCGCCTCCACTCCGCAGTTTTCGGCAAGACGGGCCACCGGCACGGCGACAACTTCCTCATCGCTCCAACCCGATCTCATTTTGATGGTGAAAGGAATTGAAACCGCGCTGCGGATCTGTGTGAAAATCCTCTCCAGCAGCGGAAGATCTCTCAGCAGTCCGGACCCTCCACACTTCACCACTTTTTTGGCGGGACAACCCAGGTTCAAATCAATCATGTCAAAGCCCAGGTCCTCGATCATGCGCGCCGCCTCAGCAAGGTGATCCGGGTCCGACCCGAAAATTTGCGCAGTGATGGGCCGTTCCTCTTCTTTGTAGTAAAGAAACCGCTGTGATTTGCGGTTTTGGCGAAGCATGCCCTCGCTTGAAACAAACTCAGTCATAATGAGCCCGCACCCGCCCAGTTGTTTGATGAAACGGCGGAAGACGGTGTCCGTAATGCCGGCCATGGGAGCAAGGATGTGGGCCGGACGGATCGCAACATGACGGATTTTGAGTTCCTCAAAGGGCATGAATCATTCTCTCAGTACGAGGGCAAAGAATTCAAGAGGCCGGTGTGATTGGCCATCGAGCCGTGGCGGCCGCCAGACGGGTTTCGACTTCAGGATACCTGAGGCATAAGGCTATCCGTGCTGGCAATCGCGAAGCGCATCTGCCCCTCTGCGACCAGTTCCTGGCCACGATAGATTTTGCCGTGGAGTTCTCCGAAGCTTTCCCGCAGTTTCAACGCAACTGCTTCTGCAACAACGGATTCTCCTGCCATGACCGGAAGATGCATGATCGCCGATGGAATCTGAAGTATCACTGCAATCTTGCCTTCCATTTCAGGCCGTTCCAAGACAAGAATTGCGCCCAGTTGTGTCACCATTTCCAGGAGGAAGCCGCAAGGCACGATCAGGGTCTCAGGCTGAAATCCATAAAGGAATCGTTCGGCGGTAGTAAAGTGCTTAATACCCCGGATTCTCTTCTCCGGTGTGAATTCGGTGACGCGATCAATGAGCAAGAAAGGATAACGATGGGGAATGATCTTCTGGATTACGTCCTGAAAGAGCATGGGATCAACGGGAGTCTCGTTCATTGCGAATGCAAAGCTTCTCCGGAACCGGCAGGTCCGCGCGGCCTTTTTGCCGCGCTTTCGCAGTGAAAATGTTTTTCGAATTTCAGGCTATAAGTTTTGCCCGAAGGTTCAGAGCAAGCTGGGGTCGATGCCTTCATTGGCAGAATATCCCGGCCCCTGAACCGATTTAGGGGCAATCAGTTTAGAGTCTGTCGAACCATTACCGCTACCGTCCCTCCCGTTCGAAGGCGCTCGCAAATATTCGAGGAGTTTTTGGGGCGACCCTTCAAAAAAGTTATTGATGAGCTTTTCGACTGCCCTGCTTCTGACGGCTTGTTCCGCAATCTCCGGATGGTAGAGGTGACTTCGTCCTTGTTTTTCACGGCTGGCAATGCCTTTGCGGGCCAGCCGATTCATGACCGTCATCACCGTTGTATACGCAAGGAGCCGGCGGGGCTCGATTTCCTTGCGAATCTGGTGAACCGTCGCCTGCCCGAGGGACCACAAAGCCTTCATACACTCGAGCTCCAGTGACGGGATATCGAACTGGTGGCTACGGCTTTTCCTCGGCATGTTGGAGGGGCGCCTTGCCCGTGTTTTGATCTCCTGCCGCGGCGACGGCAGAGAGAGCCTCCCGAGGTTCCTCCGGGCGAGCAACCTTCAGAAGCTCACGGCCAAGCGCCCGGTTGCGGCCGGTCCATTCGCCCTGGCGATTCTTGTCCGCCTCGTACTGTTCGCACATGCTTTGAAGCTTGGAGTCCAGGTCGTCCAGGTAGTGAACCACCAGAGCTTCGGGGAACACTGGTTCCTTGGGAGATCCGAAGTCCGCCTTGCCATGATGAGATAGAACCAAGTGGAGAATCTTGTCCCGAAGCGGAGCAGGGAAGCCCGGGAGACTCCGGATCTTTTCCTGAATCATCTCAATCCCGATCGTAATATGTCCCAAAAGTTGGCCCCGCGTGGTGTAGCGGAAACTCCGGTCGAAGTTGATTTCCTCAACCTTTCCAAGATCATGTAAAAGCAGTCCCGCGAAGATCAAAGAGCGGTCCAGCCATGCATAGTGATCGCAAACTCGATCCGCAAGGTCCAGTAAGGACGTTACATGCTCCAGTAGACCTCCGAGAAAGGCATGATGCATCACCACTGCCGCCGGCGCCAGCTTGTATCTTGTGGTGATTTCAGGGTCGGTGAAGATGGCGAGGAGCAGCTCCCGGAGGGGAGTTTCGGGTAACTGCTCGATTCGGTCGAACAGTTGCCCAAACATCTGGTCCGGATCGTGGCGGGTCCTGGGGAGATAATCGATCAGGTCCAGCCCTTCAATGTGGAGGCGCGTGATTTTGCGAATGGTAAGCTGCGGAGTGCCCTGGTAATTTTCGAGTAAGCCGGTAACGGAAACGACGTCGTCCTGCTCAAAATCCAGGCCGGGACGGTCACAATCCCAGAGTTTGGCGCGGATGCTACCGGTCGAATCTCTCAGAATGAGGTCCAGATAGGCGCTGCCGTTGCGGGCGATCTTCCGCTCTTTGCTTTGAACCAGAAAGCTGGTGTCAATGCGCGTCCCCGGATCGAGATCCGCGACATATTGGGATTTCATTTTGTTTTTTGGGCGAGCATCGTTTGGTTAGGCGGTTCAGAACCGGTATCGACATAACCGGGCGCCAGAAAGATGTAGCTTTCCTTCCGGAGATTGTAAAGATATTGGCGGAGCGCCGGTTGCATTTGGGTTTGATAAAGCGCGTTCTCTACATCCGTCCGGACTTCCTCAAATTTGGGAACTCCGGGGCTACGCCGCTCCAGAACCTTCACGATCATGTACCCATATTTCGTATGGATAATGCCCGTGGTCTCATTCACATCGACGTTTTTAATGGCGCCGGAAATGGCCGGCAGCAAAGTTCCATCTTTGAAAAAGCCAACGTCTCCGCCATTCTGCGCGCTGGAATCATCAGAATATTTTTTAACAAGGTCTTCCCACTTGCCTCCTGCCTTAATCGAGGCCAACGCTTGGTTGGCTAATTTCTGAGCTTGAGTGGGAGGATGCTTATCGGTGGCTACCAGAATTTCCGCCAGGCGGACACCACCGGGCGAGTCAAATTGTTTCTGATGCGACTCAAAATACTTCCGCGCATCGGCATCGGTAATGATAATACGCGAGCCCACTTCACGCTCGATCACGCGCTGCATGAGCAGATTGCGGCGGATATTATCCTGGAAGTCCTCCCAGATGATCCCCTGTTTTTCTACTTCTTTTTCAAGATCGTTGATGGTGGGCAAGTTCATTTGCGCCCGAATCTGGTCCAGGCGCTTCACCACATCGGTGTCCACGTTAATATTGAGGTCCTTCGCCTTTTCCACCATCAGGTCCTGGTCAATGAGGTCGCGGAGCAGATTCTTACTCTGTTCTTTGAACTGCTCGTCGAGCTCGGAACCGGAGTATTGTTGAGCAAGCTGGTCGTGGAGCTTCGACCGCTGACTATCAAACTGCCGCATGGTGACGATCTCGTTGTTCACGCGCGCGATGATACGCTCAATGATCTGGCGGGAAGCGATCGCCGGACCCGAAACGATGCACAACGCCGCCAGCCCTAACAGAAAATCCCGAACTTTTCGTTTCATGTTTGCCTTTCTTTCCCGGTGTGGGCCTGCGCAAGGCCGGCACCCTTTGATTCTAATTCGCCGCCCGCAGCTCCTGCAAGTTGTTTCGGAGTCGGCCCAACAATGATTCCCGGCCCGGAGGAAATTTGATTCGCAGGGTTCCATCCGGACGGAAGCTGGAATCCCGGTGGCGGCTCAAAAATCTCTTGAGGTCTTCGGGCCGGACGGATGTTTCCGGGTGAAAGCGCAGCCAGACTTCTTCGGTCTTACGTTCGATGGCTTCGACCAGAATCTCTTCGGCGCTTGACTTGAGCAGGGCGTAATCCAGGAGGTTTGAAACGGATTCGGGCAGACTGCCAAACCGGTCCACCATTTCCGTTTCGAGTTCGATACGGGCCTCGGGGCTGGCAATCGCCGAGATTCGCTTATACATTCGTAGACGTTGACTCTCATCGGGGATATACGATTCAGGGATCTTGATGTCCACCCCCAGTTTGAGGGTGACTCGCAATTCCGGTTTCGGCGCCTCCCCTTTGGCCTCTTCAACACTTTGTTCGAGTAGTTTAAGGTAAAGGTCAATGCCAACAGAATTCAAGTGGCCAGATTGTTCAGCGCCAAGCAGATTCCCGGCGCCGCGCAACTCCAGGTCCAATGCCGCCAACCGGAAGCCGGACCCGAGATCGGAAAATTCTTTCAGCGCAGCGAGGCGGCGGCGGGCAAGCGGCGTAAGCACGTTTTCCGCTGGCGCTAAGAAGTAGGCGTAGGCGCGTTTGTCCGACCTTCCGACCCGGCCGCGCAACTGGTAGAGGTCCGCCAAACCGAAGCGGTCTGCACGATTCACGATGATGGTGTTGGCTCTCGGGATATCCAGCCCATTCTCAACGATCGCGGTGGAGATCAGCACGTTATATTCATCCTGAATGAACTTCAGCATCACTTTTTCAAGTTCTCCTTCGCCCATCTGCCCGTGCGCCACGGCCAGGCGAGCCGTGGGAACAAGCCGGTTTACGACGGCAGCGATGCTGAAGATCGATTCAATGCGGTTGTGAACAAAATAGACTTGGCCTTCGCGCTCCAGCTCATGCAAGATCGCCGCCTGGATCAAACCAGGATTGAACGGAGAAACGGTTGTCTGGATGGCCAGTCTTCCCCGTGGCGGTGTTTCAATCAAAGAGAGATCACGAAGGCCGCCGAGAGACATATGCAGGGTGCGGGGAATGGGCGTGGCCGTCAACGTGAGCGCGTCCACGTTGGACTTGAACCTCTTCAATTTCTCCTTGGCCGCCACACCGAAACGTTGCTCTTCATCAACTATCAGCAGTCCGAGCTCGCGGAATCCAGCGTCCTTGGAGAGAAGCCGGTGGGTTCCGATCAGGATGTCTACCTTGCCATCGCGCGTTTCGGCCAGAATTCGCTTCTGCTCCGCCGGTGACCGGAAGCGGCTGACCATCTCGATGCGCACGGGAAAGGGCGCCATCCGGCGCCGGAAAGTGTTGAAATGCTGGAATGCCAGGACGGTTGTCGGCGCCAGCACGGCGACTTGCCTTCCCTCCTGAACCACTTTGAAGGCTGCTCGCAGGGCCAGTTCTGTCTTTCCGTAACCCACATCGCCACACAACAGCCGGTCCATAGGCTCCGGGCTCTCAAGGTCTCTTTTAATCGCTTGGATGGCTGTCAATTGGTCCGCTGTCTCCTCAAATTCGAAGGCCTCTTCGAATTCCTTTTGCCACGGGGTGTCCGGTCCGCAAGCCACGCCTCCGCTCATCTTTCTGTCAGCATAGAGGCGCAACAACTCATCGGTCATATCGCGCAAGGCCTTTTTGACTTTTGCCTTGGTGCGCGCCCACGCCGTCCCGCCCAGCCGGTCGAGGGCGGGCCGGGGCCCGTCTTCAAGTGCGCTGCCGGAGCGGTATTTCTCCACCAAATCCAGCCGCTCGAGCGGCACATAAAGCTTGGCGTCATCCTGGTAAGTCAGCAGCATAAAATCATGCCGCTGGCCTTCGACATCAATCTGCCGCAAGCCGTTATAGAGGCCGATGCCGTGGTCCACGTGCACCACGTAATCCCCCACTTTAAGGTCGCTCAAGTCAGAGATGAAACGGGCTGCGGAGGTTCTGCGCTGCCTTTCCGGCTTCCGCCACGCGATTCCACCGAAGAGATCCGTATCTGTAAAGAGCGCGAACCGGGCGTCCGGGATGGTGGTGCCGCGCTCGATGTCACCCAGCGCAATATGAAGAACCCCTTCGGACCCTACGTTAGGCACGGTTTCGTTTGTGCGGCCTTTACCGGCAGAGCCGGTGGCGTCAACGAAAGGGATGCCATAATCGCGGAGAAGCTCGTGAATGCGATCGGTTTTGCCTCCAACCGCGAGGGCTACAATCACGGTTTCCTGCTTGGAAATATGCGCGCGGACCTCCTCGACCCAGGCTTTCACTCCACCTTGAAATAACGGAGAAGGACGCGACATGAGCACAAACCGGCCTGTGATATTGCCAGCCATGCCGGCTCCGGGCGCCCCGTTTTCGCTCAAAAATATTTCCCTGAGTTTTGCCGGCTCGATCCCACCAGCTTCCTTCCCAATGTCTGAAGCATCTGCCCCCGGATGGGCTTCGGGAATTCCAGCCTCAGCCTCCCCGGTTGACTCCGTGCGAGGTTCAATGGCTCTTGTCTCATGGAACTTCGATTTTTTCAGCCCCCGGCGCGGCTTCTTTAAGCCTAAGTCGGCCTCAAGGTCGGCAATCACTTCATCGGGCAGCGAGTCAAGCAGTTCGTTTGCGGTCAACGCCGGGGTCGAATTCCCGCTTCCTGGCTCCCGCCCCCGGTCCGAATCTCTGCTCCCTGCGATTTCGAACTCATTGAGCTCAACCTGCGCAGAGTCCTGGTAGGCTCGCTTGAACTCTGGCCACCCGAGCAGAAACTCTTCTGGCCGGGGGCGAGGCGGCACCATATCCTGCAGTTCGTCATATGCCGCCTGCCAGTTTTCGAAGATGCTCTTGCCCTGCGCGAGCAGGTCCTGGGGCTCATCCCAGACAACGATGGGATTTTCCAGAAGAGAAAAAATTGTATTCCGGTGCGGGTCCGCCAATGGGACGAAAAATTCCCATCCCGGAAATTTACCAGAATATTCTGGTACCCAGGATTGCCCATCACTATTATTGGGGCCTGTAATCCGCCCGGCGAGCGCCTGTACGATGGACTCGAAGAGTTTTGAAGAAGTGCGAATTTCGCACAGCGGCAGGAGCGAAGCTGCGGGAACAGCCTTACGGGACCTCTGTGTGCCGGGATCAAACTGGCGCAATGAATCAATCATGTCTCCGAAGAACTCAATGCGGTAAGGCCACTCGGCCTCCGGTGGAAACACGTCAAGGATTCCGCCCCGGACGGAAAAGCTTCCGGCCGACTCGACGGGTTCTCCCCGTTCGTAACCTACCGCGACGAGATGCTCAATCAGGTCGTCAAGCGGCACTTCATCGCCTACTTTGAGAGTCAAAGCTAAGGAGGCATAGTAAGAACGGTCTTTGAATCTGCCAAGAGCCGCAGTGAGTGGTGAAACCAAGACCCGGCTTCGCCCCTCCGCCGCACTCCACAATGCCACTGCGCGCCGCTCCGCGATTTCGGCATGGGGTGACCGCATCTCGTACGGAGTACAATCATATTCCGGGAGCGAAAGGATGGAAGTTCCCGCGCCAGGTTCGAGCCAATTAAGAAAAGCGCCGGCGGAGCGGGAAGTTTGGTCGGCAGATTCATTGTCCGACGTCACGACCAGCAGCGGGCGTCCCAACCGGTGGGCAAGCCCTGCAATCACTATTGCTTTTGCTGCGCGCGTGAGGCCAGAGAGCGAGCAGGCCATCGGTTGCCCGGCGGGAGTTTCGCTGCGAATTACAATCGTGGAGAGGGTTTGGGCATTCGCCCCCGCCACGGGTGAGGCCGGTACTGCCAGCTTGTGACGGGCGGAGCTCTTGGCATTCAGGGAACCGGCCAGTCCATTGGACGGGGTTTCTCCGCAACCTTGACGCAACATTTGAATCACGGCGCCAAAGGAAGGATGATCAAAGACGGGTTGTAGCAAGGATTGAGTCAACGACATTACGATTTCTTATCTGAGTGGGTGGCGTGAAGAACCGCCTCAATAATTGCGGATGTGGAATAGCCCTGAACCACCGGCATGGAGATCACTCTTCCACCGGCTGCCTCCACCTCTTCCCGCCCCACAATCTGGGCCGCCCCCCAGTCCGATCCCTTGACCAGGATGTCCGGAAGGATTCGGGCGATCAGGTCGCGGGGTGTGGGCTCGTCAAAAAAAGTGACGTAATCCACAGCCTCGAAAGCCGCCAGAATCTCCGCCCGTTCAGCTTGGGGAAATACGGGCCGCTGCGGTCCCTTCAGGGCACGGACCCCCCGGTCACTGTTCACGGCCACCAGAAGGCAATCGCCGAGATTACGGGCTTCCGTCAGATACCGGGTGTGGCCGGGGTGAATCAGATCGAAGCAGCCGTTCGTGAAGACAATGCGCTTACCCTTGAGCTTCAATCGCCGGACCGTCTCCACAGCCTGTTCGGTTTCAAGTATTTTGCTGGCTGTTGAAGTTGAGTGATGTCTCATGGGCGAGAAATCCGTAAACTCATTGTAGCACCGGAGGGAACGGGACTTGCCGGCCGGGTTTCTGAGGGAACGAAGGCGGGTCGAAAAGGCGCGGCTGTAGCCGCCTCAGAAGTGCACGGAGAAGCCGCCCCGGAACGCGCGGCAAGCTGCCGTCATCATAAACGGCTCTTCTCCGGTTCGGGCAACTGGAAAATAACCCTGACCGAGGACATTGGTGAAATCGGCCGTCGCCTCAAAGTGCGCTGGCAGGAATCCGACGCTCGGCAGGGGTTGACGAATTTCTATTCCCAGGTAAGGCATCACTCCATCACCAGCCATTCCGTAAGGGTCAATCACCGTAACGCTGCCCCCCGGGGCTATGAAGTAAGAGGTTGTGATCTGGGTCTTCATCCGAGGTACGGTCGTGGTGATTTTTCCACCCATGGATTGTCCTGCGCCCGCCTTGAGCAATCCTTGAATCTGTTCCGGGTAGGTCAAAGGACGATTTTCCATCTGTCTGACGATGAGCGCGTCACCATAGGAGTAAAGCACCGTGCCGACAGTGCTGGAGCTAACCTGAAAGCTCATGCCCGTGCGAAATCCTGTGGAGTTATAATTTCCAGCGTTGAGGACAGCGCCGCCGGCTACGGGGGCCGGCAACGCATATCCCTCAAGCCAGCCCCAGGATTGGGAGCGATCGATGGCATTCACGGCCGTGTTGCCGAACCCGTCATGGTAGACAGCCACCTGCAGGTGAGCCTTGGAACCCAGTTGATGATCATACCGGGCTTCGGTGTGATCGACTTTTTCAAGAGCCATATGGCTTCCCGCCATTGACATCTGTGGAAATGCGCTGAGGTCTGCCACGCGCCCCGCCAGGGATGCTCCCTGGTCGGGTGTGATGGCGCCATATTGTACGCTGATCAGGCTGCCATCGTCCAGTTGGTAGGCAAGCTTGATGTGGGGAAGTGCCTCTGCGGCGCCCCCTGCCGCCTTGACATAATCCACATCCAGTCCCGTGGTCAAGGTCAGGGAGCCGGAAATACGCATCTCGCGGCTCGTCCTGAAGCTCAACGCCTGTGCGCCACTCTGCGCAAAAGCGGCTCCAGATACGGGTCCTGGCATTCCTGCCGTCAAATTCAGTTGGTGGACTGCCACGCTGAATTCCTGACGGTCTCCTCTCGTGGTATCCCGCCGGTATGAGGCTAAGAGGGATGATCCCAAGACACCCTGGGATGAGAGGGCGCCGGCCACGAGAATGTCCGAATTGTCCGACAGAGCCTTGAAAAGCGCGTAGACATTCTGCTCACCCGTGTCCGCGTTCGTCCCGCCTTCCCAGGGACTGCCGGGCAGAAGCCCCGCCATCACCTCAGAAGGCATGACGGGAGCCTTCGGGGGCGGATTCTGAGAAGCGTCCCCGGTAGAGCCATCGAATCTCAAGATGGGACGGATGCACGCGGAGGTTCGCAGAATCCATTTCCAGTCGCCGGCCGCGGAGAGAACGCTGCGGGATGTTGGCGTCTGAAGCTTGGTGGAACCGAGGATCACGCCCAGGACGAAGTTGTGGATAGAAGTTGTACCGCCCTCAACTCGAATCTTGTGCGTTACGTCCGGTCCCTTGCCATAGGCCCGGACTTGAACGGCATACCACCCGGGCGCGAGCGAGGCCAGAAAAAACCTCCCATGAGTGTCAGTAACGGTCCGGAGCGCCGTAGTCCCAAATGCAAAACCGGATTCAAACAACGGCCCCACTGCGAACACGCTGATGTCAGCAAGCGGTTTGCCCTGCCGGTCCGTCACTCGCCCGGTGACCCGGCCCAAGCGAGCTTGATTCGCACCATACCCCGGGCGCAGCACGACAGCAAGCAAAATGCCCGCTGCGATGACCGTCACGAATGTGCGAACCGGCCGGTCCGGAAAGGTCATAACAAGCGCCAGAGTCCTTTTTCCAAGGCTTTACTCCTGCGAATAAGCTAATGCACCGCGAAAGTCGCGCTTGGCTGAATGGAGGTCTTCTTAATGTTGTCCGTCACCTTGATAGCAACAGTGTAGTCTCCCGGCTGCAAAGGCGCAAGCGGCAAGATTTTCCGGAAGGTCACTTGCTCGGAGGCGTGTTGAATCCTTGCTGCCACCTCGGTCGCAGTGAAAATGGTCTTACCATCCTTCAAGAGTTGAAATTGGATGTCAGCGTCGGGACGGTGCGTTTTCGGATCCACCCCCAGATTGTAAATCTGAAGATACGTCCCCAGGTTCTGGTCCCGCTTAAAGGAAGCCGTGACGCTGGGCCGCACCTTGGTGCTGCCGATCACGAACGGCCCGGTTCCCACTTCGTTGGTGGGCAATTGCTGAATCAGGTCGGCAAGGATCAGCGAACTCGCCGACAGGCCGTCATCGTTGTAATTCGGTACAATTATGCCAAGATCGGTCGATCCCATGTGCCCGCTGGTGTCGTCTTTCAGCACTAAAGACAGCTTATAGCGGCCCGGTCGCAAGGTCACCGCCTTCTGGTAAACCGACTGGCGGTTGACGTAGCTCGAAAAGTCATGCTGAGGCACGTCCAGCACCACGCTGTCCTGGAAGGAATTCGCAATCCTTCCACCCAACGTGCTCAACTGTCCGTAGATGTCAACCACCCCGTGCATCACGCCGTCCTTATTTTGAAACTCCAAGTCTTTGTTGGCGATTTGGACGGTGATGGGCGTTAGGATGCTTTCGCTGGTGATCCGCACGTAGTCCGTCTTCACCTTAAAAGGCAGAAGTTGGGCAGAGATTTTGTGCGTCACCACGGCTCGCAAGTCGTTGAACTTCACGGCAGGGGGCCTGAAAATCTTGGCGAACTGGTCAAGCCGCGTGAACTCCTCCATGCTCTCCGGTTGGCCGCCCATCGGCATACCCATGGTCGTACCGTCCGTGTTCTGGAAGCGGTCCAGCTTGGATCCGCCGTTCATCATTTCGTACTCGGTCAGGCCGGCGCCGGGGACGTGCAGCAACGCGTCCTTCTCGCCAGGGTCCATGGTCAGGTGATACTCGCCGGACATGCTGGGATCCACAAATTCCAGCTGGATGTTTTCCCCGATACCTTCGATGTAGTGGTAGGTCCAATCCTCGAAGGGATAGGTTGAGGTTTCGCCGCCGCCCTCGCACGGTGGCCGCACATAAGAGCCGCCGCTGGGATGCGCATCGATCTCATCCGGCGGCCCGTACATAATGTAGATGCGCCCCCGGTCCATCTTCCAGCCTGGCATACCAGAACTGTAGTGCTCGTTGGCGTAGGCGATGCGGCGGTAATACTCTTCCTTGAATTCGTTTTCCGGGCTTCCAGGATTGGGATTGCGCCGTTCCCAGAACGCCTCGATGAATTGCTCCCGCTCTTCATCCGTCGTTAGCTTTTTGAATGAGGCCTTTTCTTCGGGAGTGATGATGTAGGGCACCTCCTCATCCAGCCACTTTTTATAAGGACTCTCCATTTCCTTGCGGATGGCTTTTTGCCGTCGCTTTTCCTCATGGGTCAGTTTCTTTTTCTTCTTCGGGCGGGCTTCGCTGTTGGAGGAAAGGCTGGCGGTTGTTTGGCCTGATAAACTGAGAGCGGCGCCGCAGGTAAAAAACAGAATGAAAGCTAAAATGATTAGCGTTCGCGCCGGGTAAACAGAACCCCCCGGCTCCACTGATTTAGACTGCCGGAATTCTTCTTTCATGTCATTACCCCCGAGTCCACTTGGAATTGTATTTTTTGAGGGGAGTAAAAGTCAAGGATTAGTATCGTTCCTAGCTTCTCGTACCGGGCGCTTCCAGCGGCAGGGAAAGAAGCCGAAAGCAAAAGATGGGCGCCGTTCCGGCCGGGGGGTGGCGCTCCCATCGTAAGGAACCGCCACGCTATGAAGCTCGTGTTTTGGCTACTATTGGGCTGCCGATTTAGCTGCTGCATATATCCTCACCCATTGTCCTCGCCTCTCAAACTCCCGAATCAGCTTCAGATGAAAGCGCCAGATGAGATCCGGATCACTCGTCTGCGGTGCGTAGTCGTAGAACCGGCGGAGGAAATTCCGCCAGCGGCGGGATCGCAAGATCAGATTGCCGGGCGGCTCCCACTTGCGGGAGTAAAGGTAAAGCAAATCGAAGGCGGGCGGGTGATCAAAGTCCTTTGAAGTAAATCCGTTGACGGCTTCAACGTTGAGCGGTCTCGCGACATAACCTAGTAGCGGTTGCTGCAACTCATTCGTAGCGGGCCAAGCCGTAAGGATTCTCGATCCATGCGGCTGAGCCTCTAGAAACTGCGCCGCCTGCTGGTGAAGATGGATAAAATCAGCGTAGGAGAGATTATCCTCGTATGGAAACGGATAAGGGGGATTCCAAAACCAGCAAGCGATGAATGCAATCGTCGTAACCGCAAGAACAGACCGCCCGAACCGTTTCGGCAATTTCAGGATGATCACGACTGTAACCAGAAAAAAGACTGGAAACACCGGCAGCATATATCGGGGCAGGATTGCACCCCCCACTACGCTGAGCAAGACGACATAGATCGTTGCAAGACCTGCCGCAAGGAAAAACAGGTCCTCCGTATTCTTGGTGTTTGGCCCGGCCGCATCTGAAAGGCATTGCTGGCCAGAGGCGGCTGCTAAGGTCTCTGCGTTTCTTACACTCGAGGCTTTATCACTGCGGAGCAGCCATCGGAGCGTTACAATTACCGCGAGTGTCAGCAGCCCGTTGAACCCTCCCAGGAAGAGTTCCTCGCATCGCGCCAGAAAACCCCGGCAGACCCGCAAGGGCGTGAGTGTGGCATAGAGGTTATACTGAAGGTATTGCGCGTTGCCCGTCCAATATCCTGTCCTTGCGTGGTAATAGAGCGTCCAGAGGCTCAGCGGAACTAAAGGGGCCGCGAGAGCAACCCAGGCCCAGGGCCTTCGCTCGCGGCGTCGCAGCCAGACGAAAGCCCAAGCCACGGGCAGCATGACCACGGCGGTTTCCTTGGTCATTTCGGCAAGCGATGCCAGAACCGCAAACGCAGTCCACCGGTTTTCCAGGAGCGCCAGCATTGCCCAGGTGGTGAACAGCGCCACCGGCAAATCGAGAAATGCGAGCGAGCTTTGCGCGAAGAATAGCGGAGAAAGCGCCAGGAGCAAGCCGCTCCAGACTCCGGCCTCAGTCCCGGCAACGCGGCGGCCAATCTCGAATACGATCTCTACTGTGACTGCGGCAACCAACACCAGCGCGGCGCGGGTGACAGTGGTCGAAAATCCTAGGATATGCCATACAACGCCAAGATAAACGGATAGCAGCGGTGTGTGGCCAATAGGCTGGGTGCTGATAGGGATCAACAGGAAATGATGGTAGAAGTCGAGGGCGGCGGGGATGTAATATCCGGCCTCATCCCAATAATATGGGAGCCGGAGTAGAGGTCCGTGCAATGCCAGGAGGCAAACATAGGTTCCGCCAATCGCCGCCAATGGTGTGAGTTTCCGGGGTAGCATCCGGCGACTAATTTATCAGAAATGGAGGAGAGAGCAGAAGCGGGTTTTGGCAAGGCCCTCGGTTCGAGCATAAGCCCAATGCCTGCCCCAGCAAGTGGGTTCCCATCGCCCCAGGGCCCGTCATTCCCGCTAAAGCGGGAATGACCGTGTTCAATTGACTTGGGCGGGGCGTCTGTTTTGGCCCCGGCTACGCCGGGTTAGGGATTATAATGAAGCTGCGCGAAAGTGGCGGAATTGGCAGACGCGCCAGACTTAGGATCTGGTCCCGCTAGGGGTGGGGGTTCGAGTCCCCCCTTTCGCACCACAAGGCGGGTTATGTCGCTGCAGGCACGGAAAAACCCGAGCTTTGTCGACCACGCCCTGGTATCGGCTGGGCCAGCATTACTTGTGAAAAAGGCCGCTGGCCTACGCTTCCCCATCCCTCCAAGAAATCAGCACCAATTGGCAAAGATTTGAGTAATACGACTGTCGAAAGCTGGATGCGGAATTGAATTTCCAAACACCAGCCTAAAAACACGCGGTTTCGAGTCCATCTTAAGTAGTGCATTCTAACGTGGATACAATGACTAGGCCACGTCCAAACAGAAAAAGCCCTGCCCATTATTGAGCAAGGCTTTTTCAACGTCCGTGCAATTAATAGCCTAGTTAAAGCCCACGTTTGGGTTGGGCGGGCACGTGAACCCGGCCGGAGGAACGTAAGGGCTTGGTACGTTGATATTGGCGCCTGAGGCGGGGGGGATCATGTCCGCTCCAAGGTTGTTAATAGCGCAGCCCGCCAAGTTGGCAGTTGACTGGGCGGCAAGAGCATCAGAGGCCGCGGCGTTCGCCGCTGACGTGGCGGCGTTCGCATCCGTCACCGCTTGACCAGCAGTTGCATTGGCTTGTTGCGCAGCGGTCTTGGCATCGCCTGCGCGTTTCATGCCTATTCCAGCAAGGACTGCTGCTGCGCCAGCGGCACCCAGCGCTCCGGCTTCAAGAGCCGTATTTCCCCCGGCAAGTTTCTGCGATGCGCCGGTTTGGGGAGCACGCGCTGTTTTCGGAGCGATGGTCAGCGTCTTGCCTTCCGCCAGCTTCACGGTCTTTCCATCGTTGTTAACGTTCAGCGAGCCCTGCTTGGAAGTGACCACAATCAGACCATTCATCATGGCGACTTCACCCAGCGACTTGTAGCCGCTTACCGGACTCACCACAACCTTTCCAACCATCACCCGAACCGCATTTCCCGCCGCCGGATGATAAATTGAAACGTTACCGGACTCCAGGACTACAGCCACTCCGCTTGCATCCCGGACAAAGCCCGCTTGAGTGTCCTGTCCGAAGGCCATGCGGCTGCCGTGATCCAGCGCCACAACCGCTGCTCCGTCCTTCACCTGCAAACGGTCGCCACTAAAGATCACGCCATTCGGCAATAGCGCCTGTCCGCCAACGCTCGCATTCAGGCTCCCAGCCACCGAACCCACAACCGCTGAGCCGGCCCAAACCGGGACCGAGCCGACAAGGCCAAAAAGGAGCACAACCAGCATAACCCGCAGTTTCATCGACATTTTCGCGACTCCTTATTTTTTAGGTCAGAGCTTAAACTAAATCCTGACCCGGTTTTATGCCAATAACTATCTTCGGCAAGCACGAGTACTATAGAGAACTCTTTTCCCCTTTGTCAACTACTTTTTGAAAAAAATGTTATCCCCAAAGGGGATGCCAGCAGCCAATGATATATCACAAGTGGCTATTGCGGGTTGAATTTCCCAAAGGGGTCTGATAAATTATGCCACGTTCCGCCCCAGGAGGGCCTCCAATCATGGCGATTAGCAAAGATCTGCTGGAAATACTGGTTTGCCCTTTGTGCAAGGCCCCTGTTCATCCCACTTTGGACGGCCAGGGTTTGAAATGTTCACAATGCCGCCGCGTTTACCCCATTAAAGACGATATCCCCATCATGTTGGTTGACGAAGCCCGTATCGAGCCAGAATAGCGGTTTCGATATGTTCCCGTCTTCCAATAGTCATGCGGGAATTCAATACCTATTGACTCTGACTCAGAGGAGTTCCCACTTGAGTAACCCGGAACAGCGGCGCCTGGCGCGAATTGCCCGCCGGTTTCCGGGCCGGCGCATTGCCGTGCTCGGAGACTTCATGCTGGATGAGTTTCTTCGCGGGGAAGCGACGCGCATTTCGCCCGAGGCGCCTGTTGCGGTGGTGCTCATCCCGGGACAATCCCGCGCCGTGGGCTATCCGGGTGGCGCAGGAAACGTGGCTGGGAACCTCGCGGCTCTGGGTGCGGAGCCCTTGCTGCTCGGGGCCATCGGAAAGGATGAAAGTGGTCGACGTCTCGTCCGCCTGCTTCGCGACCGGAGCATGAGTACCGAAACTCTGATCTGCGAGCGGGGCCGTGTGACACCCCGGAAAATGCGGATTGTCGCCCACCAACACCAGTTATTGCGCCTTGATTTTGAGAGCGATTTGATTATTTCTGCCGTATCCGCCCGCCGCGTGATTGAAATTTTTAAGCGCAACTTGTCCCGTGTGGAAGCGCTGATCATCTCCGACTATGGCAAGGGCTCGGTGACGCCGGATTTGTGCCGGGAGATGATTTCCCTCGCCCGGAGCCGCGAACTTCCGGTTTTCGTTGATCCCAAACCTGAACATGCTGCCATCTGCGACCAAGCTACAGTGGTGACTCCCAACCTTCAGGAGGCAGAAAAGATGGCGGGGATGCCGATGCGGAACTCGCGGGAGATTGAAATGGGCGGCCGCCGCCTGCTTGAAATGTTTGGCTGCGACTACTTGCTGGTGACGCGGGGCGCCCAAGGCATGACTATCCTGCCGAAGCGGGGACGGCCCCACGAAATCCATAGCGTCCCCCGGCCGGTTTATGACGTTACAGGCGCCGGGGATACGGTTCTGGCGGTGGTGGCCCTTGCCTATTGTTCCGGGGCATCCATGCCAGACGCTGCGCAACTGGCAAACCTGGCTGGCGGGCGAGTGGTGTTGAAGTTCGGGACTTCAGAAATTACGCTCAAAGAGCTTCTTTCTGCCATCCAAGAGGCTTGACAACCCTCCAAGGGAAGTTGTAAGTCATCCAGGCTGAACAGGCCAATTTCCAGGACTCTTCATTACTTCTTGCGGGCCCATCTGCATCCGTTTGACCGAGCCCTGAATACCTTGATTGGGGCGGCGTGGGGCGGAAGTTTCACCGAAAAAGCAGAAAGGCCGCATAGCCCAGCGATGCGCCGAGAGCCGACCCGGCCACCGCGTCGCTCAAATAGTGAAGTCCGAGCATCACGCGGGATAATGCCACGCTAGTGGCCAGGAAGAGGAGTCCGGCAAGAAGTTCAGGATAGAAGCTGCTCAGACTGAGGGCAACGGCAAAAGCGGTGATGGAATGGCCCGATGGGAAGGAAAACTTGTCAGGCGGGAGGAGCGTGGCCCAGCAGTGGGAGAACGAGGCGCAAGGGCGCTGGCGATGCGCCGCCTTCTTTAATAGCCGGAAAAGCGCGATGCCGGCAATGGCGGCGATGCCTGTGGCCATGACGGCCCGGAAACGCTGCGGTCCACCCCAGATAAAGACCGCCATGGCCATGGCGTACCACAGCCAGCCATCGCCGCCGCGCGTGGCAAGGATCATCCAGATGCGGACCCAGCGCGGCGGCCGCCAGCGGTTGACGCGGCGCATCAGGCGCTGGTCACCGCTCGATATCAGGCTCAGCATGGACTGAGGATGGATCATGCGGCCAGGCTCCTTGCCTTTTTGAAGGCTCGACCGTCGGGCGGAAGCGTGCCATCTTGCAGCGGCGCCGTCCATCGCTCCGCCCAGTGGCGGCTGAAGTTCACTTCCAGGACGCAGTTGGCAAACGTCACCAGCGGTACAGCCAAAACCAGCGGCGTGAGAAGTCCGGCCAGCGGATTCTCCCGCATCATGTTGGCGGCGATGATCAGCACATCGCGCGTCAACTTCCAGTAGGTCCCGGAAGCTCCTCTCACGCGCCCACGACCGTGGCGCAGACCCTTCAGAAACTCCTGCTTGGAGAGCGCGCCGGCCACCTCGGTAAATGCGGTTCCGGCTGAGAGGATGGTGTGAGCGTCGCTTCCTCCCAATCCCGTCTTGTTGAAGGCCGCTGCCAAGGCCCGCGCGCGGCGGTTCGAAGCATCCGGCATGTGACCGTTCAGAATCTCGAAGGCCGGAAATTCTCCTTCGAACCATTCGAAATCACCCGCATCCCGCCGGCCCGTCAGCCGCGAGAGAGGATGATTGACGCCGAAGAAAAGACCTTGCTCACGAAGGTAGGCAAGAAACCTGGGCAAGTCGTCCCGCCGCCGCTGCAGCTCAACATGGTGCCGCTCGCCGAGGTCATAGACGCCCACGTGGAGGCGCGTTCTGCCTGGCAGGACGCAGCTCACTTCCTCGCTCAGGAAGAAGTCCGGCAGCCCGCGCAGGGTTTCGGCGGCGTCAATCGAGTCATGATCCGTCACCGTGACCAGGTCCATGCCGAGTCTCTTCAGGTGGGCGTAGAGGGCGAGCGGATCGTTATAACTCTCGCGGCAAATGCCGCCGAGGCCGGGAAAATCGCACATTCCCGAGTGCACCGTGTGGACATGCAGGTCACAGCGCATGCACCATTCTAGGGCGATGACCGTTACAAGGCTGTAACAATGCTGCGAAGTTTCGATGAAATTTCCCCGTATTTGCCGGGTTTTCAGAGTTTTGTGGTACGATGGGCGGCAATGAAAAGGCTCGATCTGGTTTTTTTCGACGCGGGTGGCGGGCATCGCGCCGCGGCCACGGCGCTCAAGTCCGTGATTGAAAAACAAGGGCGGACGTGGAACGTCCGCCTGGTGAATTTGCAGGAAATTCTGGACCCCATCGACCTCCTGCGCAGGTTCACCGGCCTTCGAGTTCAGGACCTCTACAACGTCCTGTTGAGTAATGGCTGGACGCTGGGGATGACCCAAACACTGAAATTGCTCCATGCTTCGATCCAGGCATTTCACACCAAGCAGGCCCGCCTCCTCCAAAAACACTGGATGGTGAATCCCGCAGACTTGGTGGTTTCGCTGGTGCCTCACTTCAACCGGGTGATGTGCGAGGCTGTTCGCAAAACGTTGCCGCAAGCTCCCTATGTGACGGTCCTAACCGATTTCGCCGATTATCCGCCTCACTTCTGGATTGAGCGCCAGGAGCAATTCTTGATCTGTGGAACGGACCGGGCTGAAGAGCAGGCACGACGCATGGGGCATCCGCCGGAACGAGTGTTCCGGGTTTCCGGCATGATCCTGAATCCACGCTTTTACGATCTGCCGCCTCTCGATCGCGCTGCAGAAAGGCGCCAGCACGGATTGGATCCCGGGCTGCCGGTGGGACTGATCCTCTTCGGCGGCGGCGGGTCGCCGGTGATGGCAGAAATCGCACGCCGGCTTGATGGAGGGGATTTGCCTCTGCAACTGATTCTGATTTGTGGACGGAATGAGACTTTGGCCCAAATGATTCGCGGCAGGATGCGGCGCCTGAAGTCGCTGGTCCTTGGGTTCACCAGCGAAGTTCCCTACTACATGCGCCTTTCGGATTTCTTCATCGGCAAGCCAGGTCCGGGAAGTCTGAGCGAAGCGATCGAAATGGCTCTCCCCGTCATCATTGAGTGCAATCGAGCCACTATGCCGCAAGAAAAGTACAATGCCCAATGGGTTTTGGAGAAGCAGGTGGGATTGGTGGTGAGCAACTTTAAGCAGATTTCCCGAGCCGTGGAAGAACTGCTGATCCCAGAGAATTATTCGCGCTTTCGCGCCCATGCCGCAGCGGTCAGGAATCGCGCCGTGTTTGAGATTCCGGAAATTCTGGAGAAGATCCTGGAAAGTGATTTCATGGCAGGTCACTAATACTACTTATGTTAAGCCGGTTGCGAGCACCGTCAGGGCATGGCTTCAGCCATGCCGTTGGCGGTGATCCCGAGATTCGGGCTTTAGCCCCTGAGGCCCTCAGCGGCTAAAGCCGCTTTTCCTTGCGTTCGGATGTAGCATGGCTGAAGCCATGCCCTGACGGTCTGTAATTAAACCTAACAAAGTAATACTCATCCATGCGCTGCCAGCCGCTGTAGCGCCGTTGCCCTCACCGGTGGTGCGGCCACCAAGGTCGTCCATACAACTGGTTAAAGGCCGCATCCTGACTGCGCCGCGGTGGCCGTTACGGGCAGCGCAGCCAACTGGAACTTCGCAAGCATGCCGTTGAGCGCCGGCAAATCCTGACTGTTGACCCTCTGCCACTCGGTGAAGTCTTGGCTGAGCGCCCGGCACGTTTCCTTGACGGATGCTCTCACGGCGTCTGAGGGACGCACGTCCGCGCTTTCGACCGAGGTGGCGAGCCGGGCCAGGTCGCGATTAACCGGTCCGAATCCGGGAGCTTTAGCTGTGCCGGTCTCTATGGCTTCCAGGCTCTTCTGGAGTGCGCTGGCCGCGTCGCTCGCCTTCTTTGCCTTTTTATTTGTGGGAATGCTCTTTTGCAGTCGCGTCAGCGCCGAGCTTAACGAAACTACCCGATGGTAGCTTGCGAAGCTCGGACTCATCCCATTCACCACTGCCTGATCGAGAGCTAATTGCTGCTCAAGATCGCCTTGCGATGTATGAATTCTTGGGTCTAGCTTCACGGTCACGGCTTGCCGGTATTCCTGCCCGTTTACGTTTAGCACCGCCGTGTATCGGCCCGGAACCACCAGCGGGCCTTGCGGCTGATGGACGGGCGTTTCGCCGGGAATGGCATGGTCCGTCAGCGTATATTCGGTGTAGTTGAGGTGCATTCCGTAGTAGCTGTAGCGCAACGTAGCAGGATGCGGATAGCGCAGATTCCAGACAAAGCGGTTCATCCCTGGATTTTTGGAGAGGACGGCAGGAGGCGCAAACCAATAGCTTGGGGCGTTGGCCAAGGAAGTTTCTGGCGGAGGTGGCGTTGAAGAATATTCATGCACCAGCCTTCCGTGCGTGTCCAAAATCTTCAAGGTCAGTTCGCCGCTTGGAGCGGACTTCAGGTAGTAATCCAGAATCGCGCCGTCGGGAGGGTTTTGGCCCACCGGAGTTTCGCGGGGCAGGGGCGTGTCCTGATTCTCATCCCAGCGCACGCGGAGCGCAGTTCGGGGACGATAGAATAGGACATTGGAACTTTCCACTTGGGCGCTCGCCTGGCGCAAAGGCGAGAGATCATCCAGAATCCACAAGGCCCGGCCAAAGGTTGAGGCCACCAGATCATTTCCGTGGATGGCGAGATCGGTGACGGTGGCCGTGGGCAAATTCAGTTGCAAGGATTGCCAATGATCGCCATCGTCAAAGGAGACGTAGACGCCGGTCATCGTTCCCGCATAGAGCAGCCCTTTGCGCACCGGGTCTTCGCGCACGACGCGAATCCAGGAGCCAGCGGGGAGACCGTAGATAATCTTCTGCCAGGTCTTGCCGGAATCGTGAGTGCGGAAAATGTAGGGCTGCGAACCTTGATAATCGGTGACCGCGGCATATGCGGCGCCTGCATCATAGTGCGAGGCGTCAATGATGTTGATTGTGGCGTGCGCTGGTATTTCAGCGGGTGTTACATTGGTCCAATGCGTGCCACCATCCTCCGTAAGCTGGATCAAGCCCGTGCTCGTGCCTGCCCACATCACACCCGCATTTACCGGAGAAAGCGCCAAGGTGACGATCACGCCCTTGGCCGGTTTTTTCTTAGGGTCTTTGCGAGGCTTTAGCGTGAGGTCGGGACTAATTTCCTGCCAAGTCATGCCGCCGTTGGCGGTTTTAAGTACGTGTTGAGTACCCAGATAAAGTGTGTGCTGATCCTGGGGCGAAAACTCCAGCGGATCGGCCGGGCCGGTGCGGTATTTGCTGCCTCTTTCGAACACCGTCGCGTACTGTCCAGTTACTTTGTCGAAACGCAGAACGGTCCCGTACCAGCCGCCGCTGTAGATGATGTTGGGATCGGTTGGGTCAGCTTCAATGGCGCCATCCTCGAACCCGCCCACTGAGAACCAGTCGCGGAAGCTGATCTCGCCGTAATCGCTGCGGTTGGCCACGGCGACCGTGCCGCTATCCTGCTGTGCGGCGAAGACGAAATAGGGAAAGGTGTTGCTGGTGGAGACGTGATAAAACTGGCCCGTCGGCTGGTTATACCAGGAGCTCCAGGTTTCCCCACCATCGCGGCTGACGATGGCGCCCTGGTCAACGCCCAGAATCATGCGCTGGTCATTCTTGGGGTCAATCCACAGAACGTGAAAATCGTCGCCGCTGGGCGCGCCCACGTAAGCGGCAAACGTCTTGCCTCCGTCCGTGGAGCGGTAAACGGAGGTTTGCATGACGAAGACAATATCTGGGTTCTGCGGGTCCACAAACACGCGGCTGAAATAGCCGTTGCCAAGAACGCGCGGGTCTTGGGTGATCTTTTGCCACGCGCCGCCGCCATCGTCCGAGCGATATAGGCCCTGATTCATAATGGCAAACACCCGCTGGCCCTGATGGCCTGGCGCGACGGCTACGCCGATACGCCCCTTGCTACCTGCGGGCAGCCCGTGTCCCGTAATCTCATGCCAAGTTGAACCTTCATCTTCTGACTTGTAGATGCCGGAGTAGGTCTTGGCGGGCGGCTGCCCAGGATATCGCCTGACGGGATGCCAGAGAGTGGCGTAAAGCACTTGGCTGTTGCCGGGGTCGAAGCAGAGATCGAATACGCCGGTAGAGTCGTCCTTGAATAGGACGCGGGTCCAAGTCTTGCCGGCGTCGACAGACTTAAAGATGCCGCGCGTGGTGTCCGAGGTGGCGGACGAATGGGGACCGATGTTAAATTCCCCAGCCGCTGCCACCAACACAATTTTCGGATTTTGCGGATCAACCAAGACCGAAGAGATAACCCTGGTTTTCTCAAGCCCAAGTTGCGTCCATGTCATGCCTGCGTTTGTGGACTTGTAAACGCCGTTGCCGGACGTCTGCTCGCCGGTTCCAACATAGATGATGTTCGGGCTTGAAGGCGAGACAGCCAATGCACCGATTGAGGCAACGTGCTCCTGGTCGAAGATGGGTTGCCACAACCGGCCGCCATCCGTCGTCTTCCACACTCCTCCGCCGGGAGTGCCCATATAATAGATTGCAGGCTGGCCGGAGATGCCGGCCACTGCTGTCACCCGCCCGGATCGATACGGGCCGATCATCCGCCAGCGCATGGCGTCGAACAGATTGGGATTCAATTGCAGTGCCCCTGCCGGCACGGGCAGAAATAGAACGAAGAGAATTGGCTGCAATAAAAATGTAAGCGAAAAAGGCAAGCCACGGTTTGACCGGTTCAGCATGTCACCCCCTCCAGAAGCGTCAAAAATGAGGTGCTGAGAGTACCAAACCGGAGTTAAGGTTTTCAACGAAATTCAGCCTTGCTGTAGCGCCGCCGTCCCGGCGGCATTTGTTGGCGCCATGAAGGGCCGATAGTAGACCTGAGTATTGTAGCGGCGGACTCTGACCGCCGAAAGCTGTCGAAGAATAAATCTCAGCCTAAGTGCAGCATTTCGTAATTTCGCGGGTGGCGCAGATGTGGCGCAGTTTGCTGTGTCTGCGGCTACAAGAGGCGATCCATCGGAGCTGGCGCAGACGCCTGCTGGGGGTGGGGTGGTTCAAGCAATACGTGGGTGCGATACGGCCCATTTGAATTGCTCCGCGAAGCGGTCCTTTAACACAGCGAGGGAGAGATTATGGGGGGGTCAGGTTCGGGCAATGCATTGGGTGAGAACAGATGATTGGCACCATGCCAACGGCGTGATCGTGGTTCTGGCCTAATTAGCGCGGAGCGCCGACATGGGATCGATCCGCGAGGCGCGACGAGCCGGAAGATAGCCGGCGACGAGCGCAACGGAAGTAAGGACGATCACCGTCGCGGCAAACGTCAATGGGTCAGCCGGAGTGATCCCTGTCTCTTATACACATCTCCGAGCCCACGAGACAG
>CALCEB010000166.1 GCA_937900045.1 uncultured Acidobacteriota bacterium | reverse complement strand
GACCTGAAGATCCCTCGCTACAAATCGGCGCCGGAATCGCCTCGGCGCTGGGGCGACGGCTCCAGCTCTCGCGGGAAAAAATCCGCCTCATCGCTCCGGTGGGGGCCGCAGCGGGCCTGGCGGCCGCGTTCAACGCCCCGATTTCGGCGGTCATCTTCGTGATTGAGGAGGTCATCGGCAAATGGAGCGCGGGCGTGCTGGGCGCGATCGTGCTCGCCGCAGTCTCGAGCGTCGTGGTGGTGCGCGGCTTCCTGGGCTCGGAACCCTTGTTTCATGTCCCCGTTTACCGCCTTGTCCACCCCACCGAACTGATCGCTTACGCCATCCTGGGCGTCATTGGCGGTGTATCCTCGCTGGTCTTTGTGAAATTGATCAGCAAGTTCCGGCCACAATTGAAGGCGCTGCCTGAATGGACGCAGTATCTTCAGCCCGCCCTCGCGGGCCTGGCGATCGGCATCATCGGACTGCGGCTTCCCCAGGTGATGGGCGCTGGTTACAACTATATCGACGAGGCCATGCACGGGCAGTTCACCTGGCAGATGCTGGCCATCCTGGGCGCGGTGAAGATCATTGCCACCACGCTCTCGTTCGTCAGCGGAACACCGGGCGGCATGTTTGCCCCTTCATTGTTTATTGGCGCCATGATCGGCGGCGCGGTAGGCGGAGTGGAACGCCATTTCTTTCCCGGTCTTGGAATCACCACTGGGGCTTATGCCCTGGTGGGGATGGGAACCCTTTTCGCCGGCTTCATGCGCGTTCCCATGACCTCTGTCTTCATGGTCCTCGAGGTCAGCGGCAATTATTCCATCATCCTTCCGGTGATGGTGTCGAATACCATTGCTTACCTCATCTCGCGCAAGTTCCAGCCCACCGGACTTTTTGACCTGCTCTCCCGCCAGGACGGCATGGAACTTCCATCTATGGAGGAGCAACGGGAAGAATCACCCTTGCGGGTTGAAGACGCCATGCGGCCCGCGCCGGATCCCATCCTGTCTGGCGAGGAGACTTTCGCCGAAGCCTTCCGCAAAATCCAAAATCTCCCTGAGCAACATTTCCTGATCAACCAGGGCAATCGGGGTTGGAGCAGTATCACCAAAGAACTCTTGCAGTGGCAAGCCCTCGGCGATAATCCCGATCAGCAGCTCAACACCCTTCCTTCCAACACGCGCCTGCCTTGGCTCCATCCGGACCAGTCTCTGGACGTGGCCATGCGGCTGATTGGCGACCGGCCACTGCTCCCGGTGGTGAACCGTGCCGCTCCCGAAAGACTTGAGGGCATTGTGACCTTGCAGGATATCCTGGAAACTTATCAGAACGCCTTCGAGCGGACTGCCTCCGTCACTTCCATCGCTGAGAGCGTCACAAACGGTCTGATCCAGCCGTCGTGATCTCGCATGCCGAAGCTCCGTGATTTCGCGCATTTCCCCGGGTCCAGCCCGTGCCCAAGAACATTCACCGCAGGGTTCGCGCCTGTTCAAGCCGCAGTCAAACCGGTATAATTACTTTAGTGCAGACTTTGTGTCTGGGTAATCCGCGTTTTGAGTAGCAGGCAAGCACGAGAGCAGGCTAGTGGGTCAATTTGCTGTAGGGGTGGCCACGACCAGCGTTCTTCTCGTCGCGGGCTTTTACCCGGGTTCAGAAAGGCTCGGGGACCGTGATTCCCGCCCAGGCGGGAAGAGGGAATCCCAACCCAGCCGGTGCGCGGCGGCACAGCCCCCCGCTTCCACCAGGTTGAAAAAAAAGGGCGGAACGCTGGCACCATGTACGTCATTCCCGGTCATGCTGGAATCAACTATGTGGGGGACCGCTACAGGAGACAGTTTGAAGGAAGCGTCAATCCCGTGCAGGCGGGAATCCATCAAGAGAGGTCTGAAAGGCAGAGGTGAAGCGGTTCGCAACAAAAAAGAGATTGTTTAGGGGGACAAACCCAAACTCGATTGAAAACAAAGGACGACTCGAGGACCAAACCTATCCAAAGCCATTAAAATCGAGTAACCATTATATTATGAGTAAGATACGTCGATTTCAAGGGCAAAGCCAAGCAATTTATTTATAATCAACGAGTTGTGATGGACGTGAAACGCCAAGTGGCTTTGGTTTGGCAGTCTTCAGCGAGTTGTAGGAGCTTTTGAGGCCAGGGGAGACGTGAGTGATGAAGTCAACCAGCAGAGCTGGAACCTCCGCCCGACGCTGTCCAAATTGGGCGGGGTCAGCACGCTGGGGAGCCGGAAAGGCCTTAAATCTGAGGAGGTCTATGATGAATCTTCCTGAATTCAGGAATGAGCCGTTGAGTGATTTCAAGGGGAATCCCGAGCACGCCCGAAAGATGAAAGAGTCGCTCGATCAGGTTGCTGGTGAATTGGGCAAAGAATATGACTTGGTCATCGGCGGGGAGCGGATCAAGACGCCGGAGAAACTGAAATCCACTAATCCGGCGCATCACGATCAAGTGGTCGGCGTATTTAGCAAGGCGAACCCGCAATTGGCGGACCGTGCCATTCGCACCGCCGATGCGACCTTCAAGTCTTGGAGCCATACCGCTCCCGAAGGGCGCGTCAAGGTACTGCTCGATGCCGCCAAGCTCATTCGTAACCGCAAGTTCTACTTCTGCGCATGGCTGGTCTACGAAGTGGGAAAGACTTGGGCGGAAGCCGATGCTGATGTGGCGGAAGCCATCGATTTCTTGGAATTCTACAGCCGGGAAATGCTTCGGGTGGGCAAGCCCCAGCCGCTCACGCCCGTCCCGGGCGAAAAGAACCATCTGCTCTATATCCCGCTGGGGGTGGGCGTGGTGATTCCACCCTGGAACTTCCCGATGGCCATTCTGGCGGGCATGACGGCGGCGGCGATGGTCACCGGCAATACGGTGGTCGTAAAGCCTTCCAGCGATTCTCCAACCATTGGATACAAGTTCTTTGAGGCGCTGGAGCAGGCGGGGATGCCCCCAGGCGTGGTGAATTTTCTTCCCGGCGCCGGAAGCTCAGTAGGCGACGTCCTGGTGGAGCACCCGCGCACGCGCTTCGTGGCATTCACCGGCTCGAAACAGGTAGGATTGCGGATCAATGAGTTGGCTGCGAAGACCGCTCCGGGACAAATCTGGGTGAAACGTGTGGTGGTGGAAATGGGAGGCAAGGACGCGATCATCGTGGACAGCGAAGCCGATCTCGAGCCCGCTGTGGAAGGCGTAGCGGTCTCAGCCTTCGGCTTTCAGGGACAGAAGTGTTCGGCGTGCTCACGCGCCATCGTGGTGGAATCCGTTTACGATGCTTTCCTGGAGAAGCTGAAGGCGCGAGTGGAGCAGATTAAGGTGGGGCCGCCTGAGGATCCTTCCGTCTTCATGGGACCCGTGGTGAATTCAAGCGCCAAGAAAACCATTCTTGAGTATATCGACCACGGAAAGAAAGAAGGCCGCTTGCTGACGGGGGGCGGCGCAGCATCCGGCCACGGCCACTTCATTGAGCCCACAGTGATTGCGGACGTTCCGCCGCGCTCGCGCCTGGCCCAGGAGGAGATTTTTGGTCCCGTGTTGGCCGTGATCAAGGCCAAGAACTTTGACGATGCGCTGGATATCGCCAATAACACCGAGTATGGACTCACCGGCGCCGTCTACAGCAAGAACCGGCACAAGCTGGAGAAGGCCGCCGAATATTTCCACGTGGGCAACCTCTACTTCAACCGCAAATGTACGGGCGCATTCGTCGGAGGGCATCCCTTCGGCGGCTTCAATATGTCCGGGACGGATTCAAAGGCGGGAGGCAATGATTACTTGCTGCTCTTCCTGCAAGCAAAGACCGTAGCGGAAAAAGTGCCGGCCTAAAGCCGGGACCGGTGGTAGCGCCGGCATCCTGTCGGCAAATGGGGCAGGGACAGTCTCGCCATTGCGCGGTGACTGTCAATCTTGCAATGCTGTTATAAATCGCTATAATGATGGAAGGGTAATCGAGGAATTTCTCTCAACAATTCTCGAATGACTCAGTACCGCGAGGTTACCTGATGTCGACCCAACCTGGGCCGCTTGAATCGTTAGGGTTACACGCAAGGCTAAGGGAAGACCTGGCAAAGGTCGAATCGGAGACGCGAGCCATTCGCGCACTTCTGGTTTTTGTCGCCGTGGCGCTGGCGCTGGGCGTGGTCTCCTTGTTCCTGCCGCACGGCGTCTGGCGCCAGGGAACACTGGAGATGCGCATTCCCCCACAGTTACTTTTTGTGGGGATGGCGTTGGGGGTGGTGGTAGCGCTTTACCTGATCCGCTATGAATCCGAAACGCGCAAGCTTCGCCTTCTGGCATTAGAGCAGGCGCTGGCGGCGCGCTCTGAACACGCTGCGAGTATGGTGGATTCACTGACCAACGTTTACAGCCGCACCGTTTTCCGAGACCTTCTGCAGAAGGAAATTGCGCGGTCAGAACGCGCCTCCCGCCCCCTGTCGCTGATGATGTGCGACTTGGATAACTTCAAGCGTGTGAATGACCGCTACGGCCACTTGCGTGGTGATGACATTCTGGCGCAGGTGGCCGGCGTGTTGAAGTCCTGCGTGCGCGGCTCGGACCACGTGGTGCGATACGGCGGCGATGAGTTCCTGCTGATTCTTCCGGAGACGGATGAGCCGGGCGCCCGGATCGTTCATGACCGGATCCTGCAGCAAATAGTGGATCTTGAGCAATCAAACCCCGTTGGCCAAGTCAATCTTTCATTGTGCCTGGGAATCTTCCAGCATGTTCCCGGACATACCGTGGAACAAGACGTGGCAGAGGTGGATGCCAGGATGTACGCTCAGAAGCGCGGCGCCCCGTTGCAGGAGCCTGCTATTGAGCGGAGTAGGGGAATGTCTTAACCTGGATTGTTCGCGAGCTTCCCTTGCAGGACTGGAATCGCACGGTTAAAACCATGTCCTTCCGGGCCTCGAATCAGCCATCGCGAATAATCCTGCCCTGACAGGACGGAACGATGCGTTTTTCATTTACCCTTCGGCAGGCATGGCCGCAACGCCTGGATAGCCCGGTCCAACGCCGCGCTAATTTCCGCCGCCTGCGCGCGCGCCCGGGAAAGATCATGGGCGAGCAGAGCTTCCCTTAATCCGGGCAGGGTTTCTGCTTCGTAGCTTTCGAGCGGCGCATACACGAGATGCCGGAACCATGGCCTGCCAGGAATGCCTTGGCGTTCAATCCAGGCGCGTTCATCCGCCATCAGGGCGGTGTTGAATACGGCAGGACTGGCGGGCAGTGTGGCGCCGGATGCGGCCCGGTCCATCTCGTCATTCACGGATTCGCCAGCTGCCTGCCACGCTTCGTCTTTTTTCAGCAGAGGCTCAACCTCCTGCTGATAGAAATCCGGAGGAGCCATGGACCTCAGGCCCTTCAGGTAGCCCGCGATTCCGGCGGCGTAGGCGGATTCGTCAAAAGGAAGAACGTCGGCATCCGCAAAGCGCAGCGCTAACAACCCCCACAAGCGGCTCATGGCCGCATGGTAACGGAAGCCGGGATCGCCGTAGCGCGACATCCAGCTAAAATCGTCGTAAACTGAATGATAAACACCATAAGGACCGTCGAAAATCATATCGAGCGACGGAACGCCATCGTGCTGCAGGAAGACCATAAAGTCCGAACCGCCGCCCAGCAGTCCGAAAGGCAAACCGCCCAGCTTCGATCCCGGCGCGGCATAATTGCGAATGTTGGCGTCGGGCTTTTGCCGGCTCCACGCGGTGTAAATGCTCCGGCCCGTATTCGGATCGCGCACGTCTTTGGCCGCACCCGCCACCGCCCTTAGCAGCGACGGAACCATGCCCAAGGTGAAGATTGCGCCGCTAGTAGCGGAGTCCACGTTGAGGCAAACCACGCCGTTTCTGCGAAGCTCGCCTTCATGCTCTTCACCCCATTCGGTTGATCCCGTCAGCGTATATTCCTCCGCATCCCAACTTGCCAGGACGATGGTCCGGCGCGGCCGGAAGCCCTTCTTCAGCAAGGCGCCGAACGCATGAGCCAACTCCAGCATAGATGCCGTGCCGCTCGAAGGATCGACAGCGCCGTAAACCCAGGCATCATGATGGTTGCCAAGCACCACCTCCTTCTCCGGCTCGGTGCTTCCGGCGACTGTGCCGATCACGTCCCAGATCGGCGTCACCTTGTTCTCCATCTTCAGCGCCAAGTGGACACGCGCCGACCCGTCGCCCATGTGGTAAATGAAAGGCAAGCCACCCTGCCAACTGGCAGGAACGCTGGAGCCGGCCATGCGGCTCAGAATCTCGCGGGCGTCCGCCGCCGAGAGCGGAACCATCGGAATTTTCGGCAGGATTTTCGATTCGCTACGGGGAATGCGCCGGGCCGAATCCGTGGAAGCCCAGCCGGGCGTCAGAGGATCGCCGGGCACCATGAAGTCGTATACCACCGACCCGCGCTGAAAGTGTCCGAGCGGCCCCCACGGGCCGTCCGGGTACACTGGCCCCTGCTTTGCACCATCGTCCGCCGGATCCGAATAAATAATCATCCCTGCCGCGCCGTGGCGCTCCGCCTCCAGGCTCTTTCCGCCGCGATAACCCCGGAAGTAGCGCACCAGAACGATCCGGCCTTTCACCGGAATACCCCTTTTCGCGAGCAACGCATAGTCAGCGGCATTGCCGTAGTTCGCGTAGATCACCGCCGCCGTCAAATCGGCCGAAGGCGAGTAGGCGTTCCAGGGCATGCGGTAGAGGGGATCATTCACTCGAGTATCAGGGTCGCCCTGGATGGGCGGCTCCGGATGAGCCAATTCGACATAAGCGGGACTAACCAAGTCCACCTTGATACTGCGTGGGTAAGAAAGCAGAACTTTGTATTGCACAATCTTCGGATTCAATCCGTCGCGCTTGAACTCGTCGAAAATCCACTGCGTCACCTGACGGTCACCGGCGGAACCGGCCACGTGAGGAATCGAAGTCAAACGCCGCAAATAGCGGCCACACTGCTTGGGTTTGGGAAGATGGAGCAGTTCATGCTCCCACTTTCTTTCCGCCTTGAAGCTCGCGGGATCGAATCCGAAGGGCACTCCACTGCCGGGCGCGGCTCCGCCCGCCAAACGATGCGGCATAGATAGCTCCGGTGCGAGGCCAGAACCTGAGCCAGAGCTGCTGCTGCCGGGCGCGATGAACAGAAGAACGATAACGGCGAGCGATACTTTGGGCATTTGTCCGGTGTTGGAGGAGCTTGCGGGATGACCTTTGAGTGACATTCTTATCCTCAATTTTGCAAGCGCCAGCTCAGACCGCAGCACGGCGCTTGGGAAAGCGCTTTCGCGCAGATTCCGGGCTTCGGTGCATCCGGAGATTTCACAGGAGCGAACGCGAATTATATGTGATTGGGCGCGGCAGTCAATCCATTTGGCACGCTTGATCCACCACTGCAAAGTGCCGGGTGTGGTCCTAATGGATGGAATCAAAGCCAGCCCCAAAACTACGGGGACGAAGCAAGGATCAGAGCACAACGATCAGCGGGCTGGCCTTGTGGATCACCTTTCCAATATCGCGGGCTAGGAGGCCACGGGCGCGAAGCGATTCAACCAGCGCCGGCGCGCTCGAAGCTTCCGTGGAAAGGAGAAGACCGCCCGAGGTCTGAGGATCAAAAAGCAGGCTGCGGACGGCCTCGGGGACGGCATCTGCAAAAGTCACGCAACTGCCGATGAACTCTTGATTGCGGCCGAGGCCGCCCGGAAGAAACCCTTCCCGCGCGTAATCCAGCGCCTCGGGCAGAAACTCGATTTCACGGGAATCAATCTCAAGACTGACCTTGCTTGCCACGGCCAATTCCCGCGCGTGACCCAGCAAGCCGAAGCCAGTGACGTCCGTCGCGCCGTGGACCGGGAATCCCAAGGCAATTTCCGAGGCAGTTTTGTTAAGGGCGCACATGGACTCTACCGCTGCCGCTTCGGCCGCCGCGCTCGCCCGTTGTTTCTTGATTGCGGTCCCGATGATCCCAGTGCCGATCGATTTGGTGAGCACCAGGCGATCACCCGGTTTGGCGCCCGAATTCGTCAGCAAGCGGCCCGGATCAATCAATCCGGTGACGGCATAGCCAAATTTGATTTCCTCGTCACTGATGCTGTGACCGCCGATCACAGCGCATCCAGCCTCCTGCATCTTGGCAAGGCCGCCTTGCAGGATGCCCTCCAGAATGTCCAGGTCCTTGCCGCTGTTGGGGAATCCGGTGATGGCCAGAGCGGTGATAGGCAGGCCTCCCATCGCGTAAATATCACTCAGCGAATTGGCTGCCGCCACTTGGCCAAAGATATAAGGATCGTCCACGATCGGTGTGAAGAAATCGACCGTCTGCACCAGGGCGAGGTTCGGCGCTTGACCGGCGGGCAGACGGTACACGCCCGCGTCGTCGGAGGTTTCAAATCCGACCAGCACATTCGGGTCAGATTGTTTGGGAAGGCGGGAAAGCACCGAGTCCAAAATCCTTGGACTCAACTTGGCCGCTCAACCCGCTGCCTTCACCATCGCCGTCAATCGTTTCGGGTCCATGACTCCTGCATGATGCGAGCGTAGGTAGCTGTCATCTTGGGCGCAGCGAAGGATCTGCCCTTGTGGAAACGCAACATCTCGCAGGACTCTTCGCCACTTTCGGTTCGTCCTCAAAATGACAGTGGTCTTAAGCTTTCAGCAAACGGCTATCGAAAAACCCTCACAGCCTGTTCATCACGCTTGCCAGATAGCCTGCGCCGAATCCGTTATCGATGTTTACCACTGCAACATTGGATGCACAACTGTTAAGCATGCCGAGCAGAGCGGCGAGGCCATGGAAACTTGCGCCGTACCCCACACTGGTGGGGACCGCGATCACCGGGACGCCCACCAGTCCAGCCACCACGCTGGGCAGCGCACCTTCCATGCCCGCCACACAGACGATCACTCGCGCCTCGCGCAGGAGCTTGCTTTCGCCGATCAAGCGGTGAATCCCTGCGACCCCCACGTCGAAAAGTCCCTGGATGCGGTTGCCCATGGTCTCCGCGGTCACCAGGGCTTCCTCCGCCACGGGGATGTCGGAAGTGCCTGCCGAAACCACCAGTATCTTGCCCTTACCGCGAATCTTTTTCTCCCGCCGGATGGAGATAGCTCCAGACAAGGAATGGAACCGGGCGCTTGCTTCGAGCCGGTGAATCCTGTCGAAAAGCTCGGCGTCACCGCGCGTGATCAGGATGTTCTGGGGACGCTTCAGCATGCGTTCGACCACGCCTTCCACCTGCTCGGGCGTCTTGCCTCGCGCAAAAATGACCTCGGGAAAGCCCTGGCGAAGGGCACGATGATGGTCAATCTTAGCATAGCCCAGGTCTTCATAAGGCAGGTCTCGAAGCTGGTTGAGGGCTTCATCCACCCCGACAGCCCCCTTCCGCACGCCCAACAGTATTTTTCTGATGTGTTCCCGGTCCAATTCAAGAATCTCCTGTGCGGCGCGACCCCTTCGCTCCTGCTGATGATCTCCGGGAGCGTGAAGTTACTGCCCATGCCAGTATAACAGCACGGGATGGGAGAACGTTCACAGCCAGGTAGGGTCTCAGTTTGTTTGCTGTAGCGGCGCTCTATGAGCGCCGAACTTGGATCCTCAACGGTTCCCGGCGCTCATAGAGCGCCGCTACAGCAAACTGCGCCACTACCCACAGCCATGTCCGGGCGGCGCCGGGCGCTTGCCCCCTGGGGTGAGCGCGGGGCAGGAATCTGCGTACAGTTCGAAATAATGATGCAGTTTTCTTGACTTCGCTTGATGCCATTGACTAACATCGCCCTCGATGCCAAAGGAATGGACTGCCGGGAAGAGCCTGGTGCTTGGAGTGACGGGCGCGAGCGGTGCGATCTTCGCCCGCTGCATGATAAACCTGTTGGAAGACGATCCCCGCGTCGGAAAAATCCACCTGGTGGTTTCCGGTAGCGGCCTGAAGGTCCTCCGGGAAGAGCTGAATTTTGAGGTTGCAAAGTCCGCCGCAATTGCATCGGCTCTCAAGGGCGGTCCGGTGGCAAAGACGGTTTACCTGCTCGATTCCGACGTGGGCGCGTCTATCGCCAGTGGCTCCTACCGGGTGGACGGGATGGTGGTGATCCCGTGTACCACGGGGTGCCTGGCGCAAATCGCCCACGGCATTTCCAGCACGCTGATTGAGCGCGCCGCCGACGTTTGCCTCAAGGAGCGCCGCAAGCTGATTCTGGCGGTGCGGGACAGTCCGCTGAGCCGCGTGCATATTGAAAATATGCTGCGCGCCCACGACGCCGGCGCCGAAATCTTTCCCATCGTACCTTCGTTCTATCATCATCCCGGCACGATTGACGATTTGGCCGCCCAATTCTGTTGCCGCATCCTGGCTCATCTCGATTTGGCGCAGGATGCGCAGTTTCATTGGACCGGGGAAACCAAGCCGTAAAGAATTGCCCCAGAAACCACCTGGGGCGCCATCCGCAGGGAACGAGGAACTCAAACAACCGGATCAGGGACGAGGGATCAGTAATATTTCCATATCGCTCTGTCGTCCATTGTCTCCCATCCGGAGTTTTGCAGCACCCTGATGCCCAACAGTGTTCCCGGGTTTTTTGACAGGTTGCTCGCACGAGCCGGCTTCCGATTTCAGACTCGGAGCAAGCTAATGCTTCGGATCATTACCCTGGTCCTGTCCATCGCGGGGCTTCTCGATGCCTCTTACTTCACTCTGGCCTATTACGGACGGGTACGGAGATCGCGCTGGATTCCCGAGGTTCTTTGCGCGCGCGAGGATTCGAGCTGTGTGACGGTGGTGCGCACGCCCTATGCACGGGTATTGGGTCCACCCAATTCCCTGCTGGGAATTTTCTACTATCTCGCCATGATAGTCTGGGCGGCTCGCGCGCCCTGGAAAGTGTTTTATTGGTATCCCGCCGGGCGCTCCTTTTTTGTAACCTTTGACTTCCGCATGATCTTGCTGACGGTGAGCTTGATTAGCCTCTGCATGGCTGTATACCTGATCTATGCGCTCAGGCAAAAGCTGAACGTGAATTGCCCACTTTGCTATGCGGCCCATGGCATTAATGCCGCCCTCTTTTTGGCGCTAGTGGCTTCCAAGCACTGATTTTTATCCATCAACAGTTAAAGAATAGACTCTCTGAAGTTCGAGGAATCCCGTTGTTTAGCTTTGGACGTTGCGGCAATTCATCGATCTTGGTTCAGCCCGGATTACACGCTTGAAGATGCAGGTGGATCGCTCCCGGCTGTACGCCAGCAAGAATAGCTTGGTTTCTGTTGACTTGCTTGTTCGTTACCTCCAAAGGGCAAAAGCAGGGCCTGACCGGTGCCAGGGCGGTTGCTTTGTGCCCGCCGCCCTTGACCGGGTGACCCTGAATCCTTAGGAGGGGGTACATTTTTTCTTGACTTGAGTCTGGGCGGATTTTAATATCGGAGCATCGCTAGAAAGGAGGTGATTCATGCAAACGGATTGTAACCTTAGCGAGGGAGCTGAGGCTTAGGCGCTTGCCAGCGCAACCTTTGGTATCCTCTCTGTAGCAAAGGGAGGGATGGTTTGATGGCGCGGGTTGGCGCCTGTGGTTTCTGAACGGAACCAAGCCAATTCCCATCAGCATCCCGGGCCCCTGGATTTGCGAAAATCGTAAATCCAGGGGCCTTTCATTTTTGGGGCCCAGGCTTGGCATTTAGGTTGACTCCAGATGATCCGCAATGTAGGGATAGACGTCTTTCGATGCGTTCTTGCCCAAGATGGAGTCGGCGTGCCCATAATGCGGGATGACATGGCGAGTATAGAGATTCCTGCCATTTTTCTCGCAAAGCAGGTTGTAGGTGATTTCGGTGCTTCGGGGCAGGAAGCATTGATTATCACCGCCATGAATGAAGGCAATCGGGATCGCGAGGCGTTCAAGGTGAGGCAGATACGTATTCATCCCAGCCGCCGTTACCAGATGCCCCTCTCGCACCATCCGGGAGAGGTGCTCGAAAGCGCGGATATTCGCAACTCCGAACATTTCGTGAAGATTGGCGTGGGTCGCCGCATTGAGCTGTTGGTGATCGAAGACCTGTGAGTACAGGAAAGTGATGCGATGGCAGACGGGACTGTCGCATTGTTCACGAAACGGCATAGGATAGAGGCGCATCGCAATCTCATAGAGCCGGCCCTTCCAATCCGTATGCTTGTCTACGTAGGCGGTGAGCGATTCCACGCCGAGCGATTGAAGAAATTCAGGAATGTGAAGGCCGACCTTGATCTCGGTTGCGGCCGGGCCTACGAAGTGGGTGGCCACCTGCGAGCAAACCGCTGAACGGACTCCCTGCAAACCTTTAAGCATCGCCATGAAGAACGAAGCGGAGCCGTAACAATGGACGACCATTTGGACGGTCTTTGCCCCAGTCAACTCCAGCACTTTGGCGATGGCGGCGGGGTAATCGTAAGTGGCCACGTCATCGGCCGTCGATTGAATGCACGAGGAAGGGAGCTCGATGCTGGCCCGGTAGTCAAGCAACCAGACGTCAAAGCCCCGCGCCACAAGATATTCCGTGAGGGTCGTTGGGATGGTATCCATCCTGAAAATCAGGCTGGAGACTCCAACTCCGTGACTCAGTATGACAGGCCCCTTGTTCCCGCCCTGGTAACGCATCAAACGTAACTGCACTCCATCCGTCGTCGTGAAGAAATGGATTTGAGGGGATGGAGCCCTGAGAGGGCGCTTTTTGCGCGGTTCAGCCTCCGGGTTGAAAAAGTTCGGCTTGGCCGCAACCACTCCAAAGACTTCCCAAAGGCTGCCGATGAAGAATCGCCCGAACCGGACATGTGCCTCAAGCCGTTGTGCCGTGCTGGTGGCGTTCGTGACCTGAAGGGTGCTCATCTGCCGGAGGAATTCGACGGGTGTGATCCTTAGAATTCCTTTCCCAACCATCTTCCCATTTGCAGTACTGCCCTCATAAAGCTTGATATAAAGGGTGGTGGTTTCGGCCCAGGCATCGTAGACAGGATCGTCGTGAATAATCTTGATCCCCTCGAACCAATAAGTCTTTCCCTCCTCACTTTTCAACTTCATGCTGTAGTTCATTTGCCGGGTTCCAACATTCTCTTCGTCCAAGGTGAGTAAGTGGAATGTCCCATCGGTCACTGTTAGGGGATGGCCGGAGAGCGCGGGAGCCTCGATGGTTCCCAACATCTTGGCCTTGTGTCCGGAGTCGGAGACCATTTTCTGCAGGTCTTCGGAAATGATGGTGAGGGTGAATTGGAAGCTTGTTCCCGCTTGTTTGCCTTTGTTAGCAGCCACTTCGAAGTCATCGCCGGTTCCTTCGGAATAAAAACCTTGCATGGTTTCTGTGAAGCACACCCCCAATTTCGCATTCGAGGGCTTGAGGTTCAGGGAAACCGGCAGGCGGTAATCGATGTTCCATTGACGATCCTCGGCAAGCAAAGCCACAGCTCTTTCTGCCAGCGCAGAAATCGTCAGGAGAGGATTGACGCCTAGCGAACGCGGAATGATGGAAGCGTCCATAACGTAAAGGCTGTCATAGACAGCGTCTCCTTGCGTTCCGCAAAAAACCTGGCTCTTGTGATTCACCACCCCGCCATCCGAGCTTTCGCTCATCGCGCAACCACCCAGAGGATGAACCGTAATCATTTTTGAGTTCATCAGCCTCGTCCAGGATTCAGACGTCACAAAAGATCCTTTCAGGGGGAGAGTGGCCTTTGAAAGCTGGTCACGAATCCTTTGAAAAACGGGAAGTTTAAAGACCTCTGGCCAGACAATGCGCAAGCGGTCATCCTTCAGGGTCATTCGGCCGCCGCTATCATCATTGGAGATCACCAGGTAAGTGAGGGTATTGCGGACGGCGCCATGATAGGGTCCGTGAAGTAGGCTTCCTACTTCGCGTTCCTTGCGGGCAAGTAGTTCTGGGATTCCACCGCTCCATTCCGAACTGGCGGTTTGAGCCGCCCCGGCCAAAAGCTCTGGGAGAAGGCTGGCAAGAGCTCCCGGCACCACGCCCTCCTCGATCACCATTACCGGTTCGTCTTCACCCTTGGGGCGAACATCGATCATGCCTGTGATGCATGGTCCCACAGGACCGATCTCACTGGGCCGGTGAGTCCCGAAGCCCACAGCGTTCACCTCTTCGGCGGTATTGTAGCCAAACCCTTGCACATCACCGTTTGCCGAGAAGCGGTAACCCAAGCGGTCCGACACTTGCAGCCCGGATGATTTTGACCTCAAAAGGATTTCAGTGGATCCCAAGGCTCCGGCGGCCAGGATCACGATATCCGCTGTTACAAAGAGTGTTGGTGCGTCGAATTTCTTGCGTCCTTCACCAAGAGGCTCAAAGTGAACTTTCCACTTTTCACCTGCGCGTTCCAGGAAACGAACTGAGACCCGAGTAAAGATTTCTGCACCGTGCGTCCTCGCGTCGGGCAGATAGTTCATCAGGAGTGTGTTTTTCGCGCCGTAATTGCACCCGGAAACGCAATCGCCGCACAGCGTGCAGGCAGGTTGTTCAACTCCGACGTGATTGATTCCGTGCCGGAAAGTTACATTGATGGGCGCCAATGCGCACGGAAGGTTGGCGCCCGCGGCAGCCTTCTGGAGAGCTTCAAACTTCCGGAGCGGAGGGAAATCGGCGGGATAAGTAACTGGCTTGAGCATCTCCGCCGCGCGGGAAAATCCCTCGATTAAATGCCCTTCCCGGTCATCCCGAAGCCCTTTGGGCCAAAGGGGATCGTTGAAAGCGTCCTCCTGCGGCTTTAGGGCCACCCCGGCGTTGATCAGAGACGTTCCCCCTAGCCCGCATCCCACGAGTACGCTCATGTCTTCATTGATATGGAAATCGTAAAGGCTGGTCCCGATACCAGTTTGAGCCGCCGGGGAATCCGTCTGCATCTCCCGGATCACCTGCGGCAATGTATCTGGATACTCTCCGGGTTGGATCTCTTTTCCCCGTTCTAAGATGCAGACTTGGCGGCCTGCCCTCGCCAACCGGGAAGCCGCGATAGCTCCGCCATACCCCGAACCTACAACTACGACCTCATATTGATCCTTAATGTGCTCAATTGGAGTAGAAAGCCGAACAATAGACACAGTATTCCCCCTCTATGAAATTTGTGGGCTTCGCGCGAGGGGGCGGAAGGGTCTATTTCATCCTGCGAAACGCCGATTTGTATCTGATCTGGCTACACCAGCCCTTATAAACGCAGCATTGATGCGCCAGTTATAGCGCGAGCCTTCTTATTTAACGGAAACTGTGACGAGGGGGCCAGTGATAGAAAACAGAAATCACCAGGAATTCATTGTAACATGGATTAAACATGTTGTCAATATTTCATTTATAAATATCAAGCCCTATTAGAAATCGGGTCTTCCGGGCCCGTAGTGGACTGGGGCCGTCACCATTGTGATCGCATGGCGTCGAGGGTGCATGGATAGCTTCTCTGGACTCCTTACCAGTGATCCTACCGAAATGGCGAAAAAGTGAAGTATCTTAAGCATAATAAACGAGTTACTGGTAGCCAAAACCGACGCCTTACCTCGTCGGTTCCTGCTGTGGATTCCCGCTTACGCGGGAATGACGGTTTCCCAAGACTACATCCCAAGATATAGAGCATGGCTGAGGTCATAGGATGCCTGATTACTGAGCCGAACGTGCAAAGAATGTTTACCATATAGTACACTGTCCGATTATCCGGGTCAAGCTTATTCTCGTTTTCCGCCTTCCACTCCAAATCCGGGGGCGCACGAGCGACTGACTCAGCGAGATCCACGATAGAATTTCCTTCGATTCTGCGCCGCGCCTGATTGTGAAGGGCCCTTCAGTATCCAAGTCAGGATTTCTTTTCAAGTTGGCTGAAATACTCTGGAGGATTGACCTGCGGTTCTTAAACTTTTCCGGCGAATCAGCCGATGAGAGGTTGTGGGAATCAAGAAGAAGGGTCAACGGAGCTGAGTGTCTTCGATGGCCTGTAGATTCGGCATTGGACGCAGGAGTCTTATGGAGCCATCAAAACTTCGCGGGCGCGTTCTGGTGGTTGACGATGAGCCCAGTGTGTGTGACGTGATGAACCAAGCGCTGGAACGGGAGGGCTACGCTTGCGAAACCTGCTTAAGCGGGGAAGAAGCCTTGAACCTTCTGCGCCGGGAAAGATTCGACGTGGTTATCACGGACCTTCATATGCCGGGAATCTCCGGCATGGCGTTGCTCGAGCAGGGCAAGAAGGAGAGCCCCGAATCTGCATTTCTGATGGCGACGGGGGAATGCGACGTGCGGGTGGGTGTGGAAGCCATGAAACAGGGCGCCACGGATTATCTGGTCAAGCCGATCCAATTGAAGGCCCTGATCGCGAGCGTGCAGAAGGCCCAAGCTGACAAGGGGAAGGAACTCAAATTTCGCAATTTCGAATCGCTCCGGAAACTGTTGGTCACAAAGCGGCATAGCCAGCTCAAGAGAGCTTTCCATCACATCCAGGAAATCCACGACCAAACGCTCGCCACGCTCGGCGCCGCGCTCGACTTCCGGGATGATGAGACCGCCGGTCACACTCAGCGGGTCTGTCTTTACTCCTTGCAAATTGCGCGCACCATCGGGTATCCCGAAGGGAAGGTCCGGGACCTTGTCCGGGGCGCATTTCTGCACGACATCGGCAAGATCGGCGTGCCGGACCAGATACTGTTCAAGCCGGGCCGCCTGACCGACGCGGAGACCGCGATCATGCGCCAACATGTCATCATCGGCTTCAGCTTGATCAGCCATCTGAGCTACTTGAAGGGCGCCGCTCCGGTGGTGTTGTGCCATCACGAGCGCTTCGATGGGGGCGGCTATCCTCGTGGACTTAAAGGGAGTGGAATTCCGATGGGAGCGCGGATTTTCTCAGTGGCAGACACGTTGGATGCCATGACGACGGATCGCCCCTACCGCAAGGCCCTCTCCTTTGATGTTGCCCGGGAGGAAATCATCCGCGAATCCAGACACCAGTTTGATCCAGAAGTGGTTCGAGCATTTCTCTCCATTCCCGAGTCCGTTTGGGAGGAGATTCGTCTTGAGGTGAAGCAGCAGCGAGCCGCTGGTCGTGGGCGGCCTGACCTTCATCCGGCCATCAAAGGGCGGCCTGACCAGGAAAAAGTCCAGAGGAAGTTTTCTTTCTCCCAGAAACTCATTGACCACAGTGAATCCGACCCATTGCAGTAGCAGAAGCTTTCATACACGAAGTTCCAGGAGCGCAGGCGTCCTCCGGCACCGGACTCTGATGGCGTTCGCACGGAGCCTTTTCCTTTTCATTCTCGTCAATCCTTCGCAGCTCTTCCCATCCCCCCTTACCGCATCCAGGCGCAATGGACCGTCTCCGGGCCAACGTCATTCCCTCTCCGTAATGCACCCCCAACCTGGCGGCGTTTGGGTTTCCATCGGCCCCATCGTCAGACTGAAAGTTAGTAATTCCAGGGATCACCACCGGCGTCTGCCTGCGGATGTGGATGCGGGCGCCCTGGACATTCGCATCCTGGCGGCGTGGATGTTTCTGATGGCCTTCTTATCCTGGTATTGGCGCCGGCAGCATAACAAGACAGTTCGAGAGCTCATGGAGCGGCAGCAAGCCATTGTGAAGCTCAACGAATACGCTCAGGAGATTGTCCAAAGCATGCCTGCCGGAATTCTGGTGCTTTCCGGAGAGAAAAAGGTTCTGACCGCCAACCACTCTTTCCTCAGAACATTCGCTCTGGAGAAGGGAAACGTGGAAGGCCGCGGCATTGAAGACATCCTAACCTTTGAGGAGTCGCCGTTAACCTTCGACGGGACTCTTTGGGCTACGCTTTCCTCGAGCCCGATGCTGGCCAATGTTTCCGTGGCCGGCAAGCCGGAATTGCACTGCGTGAGGCTGACCCTGAAACCCATGGGAAGCCCGATGGGGGAACCCAGGTCCATCCTGGCGATTGAAGATCTCACGGAGAGCGAAAGGCTGCGGGCGGCGGTGGAGACCTCGGAGCGCCGGCTGAGCGACATCGTTCAAAGTGTTGACGCGATCGTCTGGGAACTCAGTGCGGAAACTGGCCGCTTCACCTTTGTCAGCCAGCGCGCCGAAGAACTCCTGGGCCATCCGATTTCACGGTGGACAAGCGGCCCGGAGTTTGGGGTTCCATGCGTCCACCCCGGGGACCGGCCGGCCTTCCGGGAAGCCTTCCTAAAAGCTTTGCGCGAGGGTAGCGACCAAAGTGTGGAGTTCCGCGCCCTCACCTCAAAGGGCCATGAGGTTTGGCTGCGCAATATCATCCGTGCCGTAAGGAATGAAGCTGGATGCACCGTCCGCCTTCGCGGGGTGATGGTGGACATTACCGAACACCGCCGGGCAGAGCATGCCCTGGAGCGCAGTGAGGAGCTATTCTCCAAAGCATTCCACGCCAGTCCGGCAGCGATGTGTTTGAGCCGAATCGAGGACGGCCACATCCTGAACGCCAATGACAGCCTACTGCGCATGCTCGGTTGCCGGCGCGAAGAGATTGTGGGATTCACGTCCGGAGAACTGGGTTTGTGGAATGATGAGCATGGCCGCGATCGAATGATCCGGGACCTCCTGGTGGACCGTTCAGTGCGGGACTACGCCACGCAGCTTCGGGCCCGGGAGGGTGAAATCCGTGAGGTTCTGATTTCCGCAGAGATCATTGAGCTTGAAAATGAGCCTTGTCTGTTGGCCATCATCCAGGACGTCACGGAAAAGAAGCGGTCCGAGCAGGCGCTTCGTGAGAGCGAAGTCCGCAAAAGCGCTATCCTGGAATCCGCTCTAGATGCAATTATCACCCTCGACTTCAGCGGACGTATTCTTGAATTCAACTCAGCGGCGGAGAGGATTTTTGGGCGGCTCCGTGAGGAAGTGCTCGGAGAAAACGCCTCCGAAGTCATCTTTGCAAATTCCTCTAGAGATGACCAGCCATTCGATCTCACCGGCCCGGCGGCATGGAGCGACCTCAGCCTTCGCGGCAAGCGCTTTGAGATTATGGCGAGGCGCGCCGATACTACGCCATTTCCGGCGGAACTCGCGATTACATCGGTCGAGCTGATGGGACGCTCCCTGATCACCGTTTACTTACGCGACCTGACGGAACGCAAGACGCTCGAAAAGCAGCTTTGGCACTCTCAAAAGCTTGAAGCGGTCGGACGGCTGGCCGGCGGTGTTGCTCACGACTTCAACAACATTCTGACCGTGATTGATGGTTATTCCGACCTGCTGCTGATGGACATACCGGAAGGCGCCCCGGCCAGGCGGGGCCTGGAGGAAATCCGCAAAGCGGGGGAACGCGCCGCCTCCCTCACGCGGCAATTGTTGGCTTTCAGCCGCCGCCAGGTGCTCGCACCTCAAGTGATTGACCTAAACGACGTCATCGGAAATGTCAACAAGATGCTGCGGCGTTTGATCGGTGAGGACATTGACCTGATTACGGTGCTCCGTCCGGGGCTCTCGCCCATCAAGGCCGATCCTGGCCAGATCGAGCAGGTGCTGATGAACCTGGTGGTGAATGCCCGTGACGCCATGCCGCGGGGCGGGGTGCTGACAGTGGAAACCGAAAGCGTCGAGGTGGGTGAAACCTACGCCAGCCGGCATGGAATCGCCATTCCGGCCGGGGAATACGTGATGCTGGCCGTTGCTGACAACGGATGTGGCATGGATGCCGAGACTCAGAGTCACATTTTTGAGCCTTTCTTCACCACTAAGGAACTAGGCAAGGGTACCGGGCTAGGGCTGGCCACCGTATACGGAATTGTCAAGCAGAGTGGAGGGTTCATCTGGGTTTATAGCGAGCCGGGCCAAGGTTCCACGTTCAAGGTCTACCTGCCGGCAGTGAGAGATGCCGCCCCAGCCGGAAGGCCTCTCCCGAACGAACTTCGTCCCGTGGGCGGTCACGAGACCGTGCTTTTAGTGGAGGACGAGGACGCCCTCCGCTTCATGGTGCGCGAAGTGCTGAGCGCCGCAGGATACAACGTGCTGGAGGCCACGCAAGGCGATGATGCTCTGAAGATAGCCCAGCGCCACCAGCGCCCGATTGATCTGATGTTGACCGACATTGTGATGCCGAAGATGAACGGCCATGAACTTGCTGAAAAGCTGGAATGTCTGCACCCGGAGACGCGCGTCTTGTTCATGTCGGGATATACGGGCGCCGCGATCGTCCGGCAGGGCATTCTTAGTTCAGAGAAGCTGTTTATCCAGAAGCCCTTCAACCCTTCAGCTTTGATGAAAAAAGTCCGCGAGATTTTGGACGCATCATCCAAGCTCACGTTGCAGCTCGCCGAAGAATAGTCTATCCCTCCAGGTTTCATCCCAGCCGTGACCATCGAAGATAGCTTGCCAGGAGGGTTGGTCCGCCCAGGCTCGCAAAGATACCCGCAAGTCCCAGGAAGCTTCCATATGGCCATTGATAATTGCGAAAACGCTTGATGAGAACGTTGAGCGGCAAAGCTACTAGCGTACCCAAGAATGAGCCGATGAGAATCGTCAAGTAGGTCAGCGGCAGCCCCAGGAAAGTTCCAATCATCAACATCAACATCACATCCCCAAATCCCAGATATTCCTTTTCAGGGTCTCCGAACTTCGTGAAAAGCCAGGCGACACCGTAAAGCAACCCACCCCCGAAGAGAGCGCCCGTGATCGCCCCGGTGAGTGAAGATATGGGGCCTTCAAGGTCGATGCCAACGAGGCGGAAAACCCAATCGAAGATGCGGTCATCAACCGGAACCCAGAGGCTCAGCAGGAATCCAACCACCATGCCAAAAAGCGTGACGGCGTGGGGAATCTTGCGATCAATCAGGTCCGTCGAAATCAGGACCAGCAGAAGCATCCCAAGAATCGTGGCTTTGATGAATTCCGGATTCGGCCCCCAAACATGGAGGGCAAGTAGCCAAAGGATTGCAGTTAGAACTTCAATCAAAGGATAGACCGGTGAAATTGGATGGCCGCAATCGCGGCACTTGCCGCGAAGGATCAGATAACTCAGGACCGGGATATTGTCATACCAACGAATGGCATGGCCGCACTGGGGGCAGTGCGAGCCGGGACGGACGATGGATTCGTGGTTTGGGAGCCGGGCGATACAGACGTTTAAGAAACTGCCAAAGACCAGCCCCAGAAGGCCTGCTGCTAGATTCAAAAACGCCGGAGCTATCGGCACTCTGTCGCGGTCCTCTCGATTGAGCTTAACCCGGCCTGAAGCTGAAGGTAAAGGGCTTCCGTCCGCGAGGTCATTATATCATCCGAAAATTGGCGAGCCTGAACGCGGGCGGTCACGCCGAAACTCTTCAGCTCCTCCCGGTTGTCCACGGCATGAGCCACAATCTCCGCCAATGCCTGGGCGGACCCTGGCGAGAACAACCATCCTGTCTTCCCGTGCTCAACAATTTCAGGCAAGCCGCCTGCACGGCTTGCGGCCACGGGCAGACTATACGCCATCGCCAGCAACGCTGACGATCCCAGACCTTCCGCCAGTGACGGCATGACATAAAGATCAATTGATGCAAAGAACCCGGAAAGTTCCTCCGGCGCGGGAATGACGCGAATATTGGAACCGGCCTGGGCTGCGGCGGAGACTCCGCTTTCGATTTCTGCCGGACTGCCACCGGCGGCGAAAAGCCATCTGATTCCGGCACGGCTCGAAGCGAGCAAATTTGCCGCCTGCAATGCTGTTTCGAGACCTTTCTCCTGCCGGAAGGCGCCAAGATTCCCCACGACAAAATCGCTGTCACCCAATCCCCAACGCTGCCGGGCGGCGATCCGCTCCTCTGGGCCGGGGAGACGATCCGGAATTTCGATTCCATCGTAGATCACTTCAATCATCCTGCCTGGAACCCCGCATTGGAGCAGCAAACCCCTGACGTAATTCGAAACCGCAATAACTGCGTCACAAGTGTATTGGTATTTCAGCCGGTGGAGCGCGCGCCAGTGGGGCAGAAACGTAACGCGGCGGCTGGCGACACGCCGCGCGCGGGCGCCCGGTGAAGCGAGCCAGGCAATGGACTGGCCACGTCCATCGTGAGCGTGAAGAATATCCGGCCTTTCGGCCTTGGAAAGATAGTGCAATGCCAAAGCGCCGCCCACCGGCCCATGATAGCGGGAAGGCAAGCGTAGAACGCTGAAACCCTCTTCCCGGGCGCGCAACTCGAGATCAGAACTTTGGGGGCAGGCAATCCACTGTTCGTGCCCTCGGGCGCGGAGCCCGCGTGCCAGCAGCAGCAATTGCCGCTGGCCTCCACCCAGGCTTCGCCCGGTGTCAATGTGCGCAATTTTCAGCACGGAGTTCGGACCACTTCTGGTATTTCCTCGCCACGTACCGCGCCGCCATCCGGGAGATTAGAAAGCCGGGGTACCCGTCAAGAATGCCAAGGCGGAAGAAGTAAGTGTTCAGAAAAGTCCACGGCGGAGCGAGCCCGCGCCGCACGCGGCCAACCGTGTGGCCGGTTTCCGCCATTTCGCGGGCGGCGAGGTCTGTGTAAAATTCGATCCGCCGCCTATGATCCTCGATCGAGTCGCAGGTGTAGTGCAGAATTTCTCCCGCCAGGATTTCAACTTGTCCAGCGACCACGACGGACTCGTGGACGTAAAGGCCATCCCAGCTCCCATGCCTTCGGTCATAAAGCCGTATCTTCCAATCCGGGTACCATCCGGAGTGCCGAATCCAGCGGCCCATGTAATAGGCGCGGCGGGGAAACCTGTAACCGCCGGAAGCGGGCTCTTTTAGCTTCCACTTTTGGATGGCGGCCTGGGCTTCCGCGTTCAATTCCTCGTCGGCGTCGAGGCTTAAAATCCAAGGGAAACGTGCCTGGGCCGCGGCAAAATTTTTTTGGGCCGCGAAGCCCGGCCAGTCGTGTTGCACCACACGCGCGCCCAGCTTTGCAGCAATTTCGGGTGTCCCGTCCACTGACCCGGAATCCACCACCACGATTTCATCAGCGCAGGCGAGCGACCGCAAGACTCGCGGCATGTTGGACGCTTCGTTGTAAGTGATGACCGTCGCGGAAATTTGAGGCATGGCCTTCACCGCGCCGTTTGATCTGCGCTCCACCTCACGAAGGTTTGGAGTGCAGAACCAGGGCGATTTCTCCTTCGGCCACCCGTTTGCTCACCCGCGCCATCTCGTCGCTCAGCGGACGGTCTTCGCAAATCGGGGGTGAGACATCACGCACCATTTGCTGGGCTTTGCGGGCCAGCGTCCCCGTCTGGAGCGGCGCGAGCAAATCGATGGCCTGGCAGGCAGCCAGGAGTTCAATCGCCAGAATGGCAGTAAGATTCTCCAGAATCTGGCGGAGCTTGAGCGCCGCAGTCATGCCCATGCTCACGTAATCTTCCTTGTTGCCCGAAGTGGGAATGGAATCGACCGACGCAGGGTGCGCAAGCAGCTTGTTTTCCGATGCCAGCGCTGCCGCGGTCACTTGCGCCAACATCAAGCCGGATTCGATGCCGGGCTTGCGGGTGAGGAACGGCGGCAGGTCCGAAGTGAGCGGATTGACCATGCGGTCAATGCGGCGCTCGGCGATGCCGCTGAGATAGGCTAGTCCCAGGGCCATGAAGTCAAGCGCCGCCGCCAGCGGCTGGCCGTGGAAGTTTCCGCCGGAGATAACTTCCTCCTCCCGATAGAAGACCAGGGGATTATCGGTGACGCTATTCATTTCCACTTCTAAAACCTTGCGGGCATAATCCAACGCATCGCGGGCGGCTCCGTGCACCTGCGGCATGCAGCGCAGGCTGTAGGCATCCTGCACGCGCGCGCAGCCGCGATGAGAGCGGCGAATCTGGCTGCCTCGATTCAGACGATCGAGGTTGCGGGCGACGAGCGACTGTCCGGCGTGGGGCCGGGCCGCGTGCAGACGGGCGTCAAACGCTGCCGGTGATCCACGAAGGGCATCGAGGGAAAGCGAACCGGCAACGTCGGCCGTATCCGCAAGAAAGTCTGCCTGGCGAAGGGCCAGCAAGCCGAGAGAAAGCATGGCCTGGGTACCATTCACCAATGACAGTCCTTCCTTCGCTTCCAGGCGCACGGGCTTGATGCGGGCGCGCTTCAGGGCCGCAGAGGCGGTCATGCGGCGGCCTTCGAATTCCACTTCGCCTTCGCCCACCAGCACCCGGGCCATGTGAGCCAGCGGCGCCAAGTCGCCGCTCGCGCCGACGGACCCGCGCTTGGGAACGACCGGATGAATCCCCCGGTTCAGTAGCTTGCAGAGTGTTTCCGCAATCACCGGACGGATGCCGGAGAGTCCGGTGGCGAGGCCATTGGCGCGCAACAGCAGCAGGCCGCGAGTCTCCGCGCGGTCCAGCGGCTCGCCCACGCCGCAGGAGTGGCTGCGCACCACGTTCAGTTGCAACACCCGCGCTTGATCCGGATCAATCCGGGCGGTGGAAAGACTCCCCACCCCGGTGGTCACGCCGTAGACCACTTGCTTTGCCTCGATCATCTTTTCGATGACGGTGCGCGATCGTTGCATGGCGCGGCTTGCGGCAGGAGCAAGGCCCACCCGGCGCTTGCCAAGCGCGACGTCGTAAAAATCGCCACGGGTCATTGTGTGACCGGTCAAAAGCAGTGTGGAAGGCATGGGTTGAGAGTCAGTCCATTGAAGGGAAAACGGACTCAGTGGGATGATGAAAAGCTGCCTGGGACCACCGCCGGAAGGTGGGCTTTTAATCCCACCCTTCGAACTCGCATCCCGGTTTTTTCGTCACCCTATTAAAAGCGTCAGTAGTGTCTCAGTTTGCTGTAGCGGCGCTCTATGAGCGCCGAATTTTATTTATCAACACCTTCCGGCGCTCATAGAGCGCCGCTACAGCAAACTGAGACACCACCAAAGCGTCCGGGCTCAATGCTTTTCGCCCTGTCCCCTGTGGGCCTTGACTCCGGACAAAAACAGTTCGCGGTATTTGTCGGGCAAGGAGCGCGGATGGCCTTCCCGGTCTGTCACCACGTGGACGGTTTCACCCTCGGCCAACAGCATTCCTTCCGGCTGACGAACCACTTCATATCCAAAAACCAAAACGCGGCGGCGGCTGGCGCGGAGGCAGGTCCGGACCTCAATCTCGTCGTCATAACGGGCGGGGGCCTTGTAGCGGCAGCGCACCTCCGCCACCATGATGAAGAGGCCATCCGACTCTTCCATGTCGCGATAGGCGAAGCCGTGTTGCCGGCAGAAATCCGTGCGGCCGATCTCAAACCACACAAAATAGTTGCTGTGATAGACCACGCCCATCTGGTCCGTTTCCGCGTAACGCACGCGAAGTGGCGTGGAAGTCCAGACGGTGGTTTCATCCTGGGTGATGGTCCGAGGCATGGTTCGGTCGCTCAAATGTTCGATGGGACAGTCTATCTTAAAAAGCCACACGGGGATAAAAAAAGCC
>CALCEB010000165.1 GCA_937900045.1 uncultured Acidobacteriota bacterium | reverse complement strand
GTCAATTTCCTTACATCTCGGGGAAAAACACCCACAGATTGTGCTATAGAGCCGAAATTACTAACATGGAAGGAATTATTTTGCGTCTTCCCGTGCGGCAACCCGTGGTGAATGGGACGCAGGACGACGATGGTGACCCAAGTTCCGTTGGAGGTTTGAGCGACGGTTCTCTGGCCTGATTCGGTAGAATCGGGTTGGAGAAACCTAAAAGAAGGAGAACCGTCGTGGAGAAACCATATCACATTTCGGAGTCGAGGGACAGGCAAGGCTTAGCGAATTTTCTGGCGAAGAACGGGTAGGTGTTACTGCCCATGATGGAACTGGTCGAGCAGTCGCAGGCGGCGGTGGACGAAGTGATTGATGTTTTGGGACGAGCGACGATCGAAGCCGTGCTGCGGTTGTCGGCGGAGCAGATCGCCTGGCCACCGCATCCGGGGAAGGCGGGAAAAGCGGTAGGCTAGCACGGACGGGAGGTCGGGACGATCTGTTTGAAGGAACGCAAGCTGCAGGTGACCAAGCCCCGACTGCGCCAGAAAGGCAAGCGGCAGGGCGGCGAAGTCCGCATCCCGGCCTACGAGGCGATGCGGCGAGGCGAGAAGCTGTCGAGCCGGATGTTGGAGATTCTACTATCTGTGCGGCGAGCTACTATCTGTGCAGCGTGCTGGAAGTCATCCGCCCTCGATGGACACACTACGACTGGTCGCCCCACACGTTATTCGCGCTATACCGGAATCTTTGTCAGGCAGCCGACAAAAGGGCACAGCAGTGGTTCAAAGTTTCTTCGATATCACTCTTGCTGTGAGCTGAGGAGATCGACCACTGCTTGGCCGCCTCGGGAAAGACGTAAATACCTCGATGAATCAGTTCAGTCCGAAATTTCTTGTCGGTATCGAAATCGTTGTGCGCCGCCAGATCATGCCAATCCTTCGGACAGTGATCCATAAAATAGAGGCAGAATGCCGACCCTTGTCTGGCGACAACCGCTTCGAGTCCCACCCTGGAAATGATTGCACTTAATCCGTCCTCTATCGCTTTTCCCATCGACTCTAAGTGGGCGTAAATTTCTCCATTGTTCGTCAACAGCCGTTCAATGGTTGCAATAGCCGCAGCGACCGGCACGGGGTGCGCGTTGTAAGTTCCGGCAAGCAGCACGCGCTTTCGCTTGTCCGGATGGACGAAAAACTCCATCAAATCCTTGCGCCCTCCAAGAGCTGAAATGGGATACCCGTTCGCAAGCGCCTTGCCATAGATCACCAGGTCTGGACGGACCCCAGCAATGCTCGCATATCCTCCTAGCGCGTGACGGAAACCGGTTTTGACTTCGTCGAAGATCAGAACATATCCAAACTGGCTGGACAAATCACGCAAGCCCTGCAGGTAACCAGGACTTGGCTTAACCACTCCGATGTTTTGGAGGATTGGCTCCGCGATGAGCGCCGCCACGGGATACTTTTCACACACGTACTTGACTGATTGAAGGTCATTGAAATTGATGGGATGAACCAACTCTTGATGCTGCAGCGGCACCCCGGCGCTGATAGGAATGTAGGGATACTCCCCCGGCGAAATGCTGGGGCCCACCTCCCCCAGAGGCGTCATGAGATTGCAAGAGACTTCGTTATGCCAGCCATTATATCCTCCCTGCATGACGATGATGTGATCCCGGCCGGTAGCCGCCCGGGCAACGCGCAGGGCTTGATACGTGGCTTCGCTTCCAGTGTTCAAGAACTGAACCGACTCGACCCAGGGGATGTTCTCGCAAATCAACTCGGCGAGCCGCCCTTCCCATTCGGTTGTGCCGGTACCGAACAGACTCCACTTCTTCTCGATGGCCGCCATAACCGCTTCCGAAACGTATAGGTCATTATGGCCAAGCACGTGAGGGGCAAATGCGGCGTGATAGTCAATGTATCGATTGCCGTCGGCGTCCCAAATGTACGCACCTTCTCCCCGGACAAAGGCAATTTCGGGATGAGTGGCGCGGTTGACGGAGACCACTCCTCCCGGGATGAACCTCTGATTGTTTTTGAGAATGGAAGCCGAATTCTTGAATTTGCCGTCCATCTGCAATTGCCATCCTTGTGGGAGTCGCTGCAGCCTAAGTTCGCCCAATTTGTGGTTCGTACGGCTCGTCGCCGGCCGTAGAGCAAAGGAAATCAAAGTCACATCCCTGATGCGCCTGGAGCACATGATCTAAGAACATCGCGTAGTAGCCGCGACGGAAACGGCAGGCGGCAGGTTTCCAGCCTTGCATTCTTTCCTTGAGAATGTCCTCGGCGATGAGGACTTCCACGTGGCGTCCCGCCGCATCGAGAGAAATCATGTCCCCGGTCCGGATCGCAGCGAGGGGTCCGCCCACGGCCGATTCGGGCGAAATGTGCAAAACCACGGTCCCGAATCCGGTCCCACTCATGCGAGCGTCACTCATTCTTACCATGTCCTTGACGCCTTGTTTAACCAACTTGGCGGGCAGAGGGATCATTCCCCATTCGGGCATCCCGGGTCCGCCCACCGGGCCGGCATTCCGAAGGACGAGGACGCTCGACGGGTCAACCTCGAGATCAGGATCGTCGATACGTTTCAGCATTTCCTCGTAGCTGTCAAACACGATCGCGCATCCGGTGTGGCGGAGCAAGCCGGATGAAGCAGCCGAGGTCTTGATGAGAGCTCCATTGGGTGCGAGATTCCCATGAAGGACGGTAAGCGAGGGTTCGGATTGGACCGGCTGGCTTAAAGGCCGAATGACCTCAGCATTGTCGCAGCGAGCCCCGGCAAGGTTTTGTTCGAGCCGCTCCCCGGTGACCGTTAACGCGTCCCCGTGAAGAAGCGGAAAGATTTCTCTTAAAACGGCCTGAACTCCTCCTGCGTAAAAGAAATCCTCCATCAAATACGTTCCGGCCGGTTGCAGATTCGCAATGACAGGCGTCGAACGGGCTAGCGCGTCAAAAAGGTCAAGCGGGAGGCGGATGCCGAGACGCCCGGCAATGGCAATGAGATGAATTACAGCATTGGTGGATCCGCCCAAAGCGACGATTGCACGAATGGCATTCTCGAATGCAGGCAAGGTAAGAATTCTTGAAGGTCGCAGATCTTCTTCTACTATTTTCACGACCCGCCGGCCGGTAGCTTCAGCGGCGGCCAGGCGCCGGGAGTCGGCCGCCGGAATACTTGCCGCGCCCGGCAAAGTCATACCTAGAACCTCAGCCACACTTGCCATGGTTGAAGCCGTGCCCATGGTATTGCACGTTCCAGGGCTGCGCGCATAGCAACTTTCAAGCTCCTCCCACTCCTGCTTGTTTAGTCGTCCGCTTCGACGTTCGTCCCAGAATTTCCATAAGTCAGTTCCCGAACCCACGGTCTGGCCTCGCCACCGGCCGCTGAGCATCGGTCCGACCGGGAGCATGATGGCCGGAATATCCATGCTTGCAGCGCCCATTAATTGTGCGGGAGCCGTTTTGTCGCATCCGCAGAGAAGCACGACGCCGTCTAAGGGGTTGGAACGAATCATCTCTTCGACGTCCATCGCCATCAGGTTGCGATAGAGCATCGTCGTAGGCATGGTGAGCTCTTCGCCGAGCGATATCGTCATAAATTCGAGCGGAACTCCCCCCGCCGCCCACACTCCTCGCTTCACGGCGTCGGCCACAACACGGAGGTGAATATTGCAATTATTCAGCTCGCTCCAGGAATTGCAGATGCCGATGATGGGACGACCTGAGAAGGACTCTCGTGTAAGACCAATCGAACGGAGGGCCGCACGGTGCTGAAACCCGATGTCGTTGTCAGGGGCAAACCACTTTTCACTGCGAAGCTTCTGCATCACACGCTCTCACTCGCGCGGGTCATCTTATCCGGGGAAGTTTAGGTTTAACGTGGCGCAGCTATTCGAGGAGCTGCGGCGCGCGGTTTACCCTTTAATGCTGACAGCTCCCGAATGTTGGTGGCGGACTCGCACGACGTAATCGCCTTGCGGCAAAGTTTCCACTGTGTAGCCTTCAGCTTTCAGATCCTTCCGCTCCTCCAGCGGTTTGCCCCCTGCAGTAATCTCCGCGGGCCGAAAGTTGAGCCGGAGCACCTCACGCGCAGCGGGGTCAAACGTTTCGTACGCCACGCTGCGAGTGCCATAGGTAACCCTCTGAACCACTGAACTGGAGCGAAGCAGGTGATTCTGCCCCTTGGGCGCCCACTCCGGAACGGCGCCCATCGCCCAGTTGAAGTGGCGCAGGTAGTCCGAATAACCGTCGCTCCACCAGTAGCCCTCGTCGCCGTAATCCGTGCCGCAGCAGGAAATCCTGCCGTCCGACGCCGCATAATAAGTCGCGTAGTTGAGCGATCGAAATGCATCGTGCTTGGCTTGCAGATCGCCAGTCTTTGCGTAGTACAAGGCGTTGATGGCAGCCCATCGTCCTGTGGCGCTCCCGTCCCCGGCGCGCGAGCAGCAACCGTTGACATTCCCATGAACGTTATCCGGCGTTCTCTGTTCGTTGATGGCCCATGCGCCTAAATAGGGACCAAGGCCAAGGTATGTGCGCGCCCAGTCGATGAGATGGCCGACATGGTCAACCCAGTGCGGGTCAATGGCGGCCGGGTTCGGGCGGCTGAGAATGTAATAAGCGGTGTAGTCGGGAGCCTGCTGGTTAAGGTTTCTTGTGTTCTTCGGCACATCTTCAAAGTAGCCGCTCCACTTGTCCCACGCCTTGCTTTCCTTGTTCAACGGGTCATAGAGGACCCATTTCCACACCATCTCTTGAGCTCTCTGGTAACTGGCAACGTCGCCCTTTCTAATCCGAACCAGCTCGTCAAACAGGCGCAGCGGAGATGTCACGATTCCGCCATATTGCTCACCGTCCAACACCTGCCCGGTGCGGGCGTCCACCCGGAAAGGCCAGGGTGTGTGTTCGGCATCTCCTGCGCGAACGTGCCTGGCCAGTGCGTCGGCGCAATGAACGCCGGCCTCCAGATACTTCTCTTCGCCGGTCATCTCGTAGAAGAATACATCGCCGATCCCCAACTCGCCGAGCTTGTCGGTTTCGATGCCGCCGTAAAACTCATGAGGCATATCCTGGATACACCGACCATAAGTCGGCTCATTGCCGCAGGAAGTCGCAAACGGCACGTTTGGCCAGGCCCAGTCCGCTGGCGTGGTCCCGTGTGCAAGCTGGTAATCCAACATCCGGCGAACCACAACTTTAGCTTCCTCGTCTCCTGAGTATGGGTACCAGGCAACCAGCGAGTCCACCATCGAGCCATAGACCATTGCGGGATTGTGCTGCCAGTATGCACCAAGGAGCGTCTTGCCGTTAAAGACTGAGTTGATGAGGTAGATCTTCAGCCCGGTCCGGGGGTCGTCAGGAACCTTGTGTTCCAGAAAATCCCAGCCCAAGTGCAAAACCTTGTCGTAACCAAGATTCTCCTCCGCGTGGTACCAAGCCAGAAGCTGTCCTTGAGAATCTACCACGGCGCGGTGCCAAGGAAGCTGCGCATTGACAAATCCCTGAGCGCGCAGAGTCCCTGTTGCCAAGCCGACAAGCGCCCCCGTGATGAGGAGTCTTAGTAACCTTTTCCCATTCGCCCGTGTGGTCATGCCATCCTCTCTTGCCGAAACGCATTTCCCCAAAGCGCGGACGGAATCGCTAGCGGGACTTTCGTAAAGTGCTAATGGTAAATCGCCTAAGCCCAGCGTGCTCTGTAGTCTGAGCGGATTACTTCGTATATACCACCTGGTCATGGCAGCCTGGGGAGGGCCCGAAGGCGTTGCCCGAGATCTTGCAGACTGGAGTCCATCTCCTCCAATTGCCAGCGCACGCGGGGCTTTCCGGCCCGCCCGGTTCTGTCGATGATCCGACAGCAGCGGATGCGGGAAAGCTCGGCCAGCAAGTGGCGTGGGCTGCCGACGGAGCGCGCCCCGCGCCGGGCGCGCCATCCCAGGAGGCGTACTAGCAGATAGCCGGTCACACACATGAAGGCGTGCACGTGAAGTTTCTGGTCCGTCCAGTGGAATTGCGGTCGTGTCGCCAGCATGCCCGGATCCTTCAGATCCCGAAACGCTGACTCCGCCTTGGATTGCCCGCGATAGGCTTCAATGATCTGGGCCGTGGACCACTCGCGGCGATTCGTAATCAAGACCCGTAAACCGAAATACCGGGTTTCAAGCCGCCGATATTCATCGAGATCCGACCCGAGGCGCACCTGGGCTGTTCCTTCCTCGCCCGGCGTGATCTCGTAGCGGATCAACGCCCGGATATATTGACGGCCGCAGATTCTCGCTAATTTTTTCTGGATGGCTTCCGGGGCGCCGCGCGGATGGAGCCCCATCTCCTCCAGTTCATCGCCTGTACGCACCAAATGCTGATGCAGGCCGCGCAACTGCCCCTCATGAAGCTGCGGGCTGAACACCACCACGTCGCGTTCCTTCCCGGCGATTTGCCGCCGGGTACGCCAGACGCGTACCGTCGTCCCGCTGGACAAAACCAACTCGGCCAGATGCTCCGCCCCTTCGGCCAGCAAGGCGGCGTGGTAGGAAGGGCGCACCGACGTCACATAATAATCCTGATCCGGCTCCAGGCTCTCCAGGTTCTTCTTCGACGAGGCCCCGGCATCGAAGACCAAAGTCAACTGCTCCGCATGGCCGGCCAGTTCCCGCAGCCACGGCCGCACGGGCTTCAGGAAAGCAGCAAAAGTTTTCATGTCCGAGCGCGCCCCCTCGTAGAGCCGGTGAGCCAGAGGCAACTGCGTGCTTTGGTCCACCACCAGCGCCAGCCCCAACTGCCGCAGATCATGGCGCCCCGGCTTGTTATGTCCGCGCTGGGGCAACTGCGGCTTCCGATTCGTGCTGGCGATGTGCGTATAGAAGTTGGTCGTGTCATACGCCAGAGCCTCGACCTGCCGTTGCTCGACCCGTACGACCTGGCGCACTATTTCCTGCTCGATGGCTTCCAACCGCTCCACCGGCACGGCGTGCATTTGCTCCCAGAAATGGTCGCTGGTCAGCTTGGGGGCAGAGAAACCCATCAACTGGGGCAGGTAGGTTTGCTCGGCCCAGCCGGCAAAGGCGCGCTTGCTTCGCGGCGCGCAGGCCCGGCCGATGAGTCCGGCCAGTAAAGTCTCCCCGACGGTGAGGCCGTCGCGCTTTTGCACGCGGTGACCACCCTGTTCCAGCGCCCGATTAATTTGACCCGCCACATCCAATTCCGTGGCCAACTGATGCAAGGCGGTCACCGCACCCGCACTGACGGAAGCCACTTGGACGGGGGAGCGCTGACCCTCCACCAGGCGGAGCACGTCGTCGGCCCGCCCCAGATGAGCGAGGACGCGAATCCGCGGTCTGCCGTTCTGACGAAAGGACTGAACGATGCGATAATAGCGCCGTCCATGGGACTGATAGGCTTGCAAAGAGGCCATATATTACGTATATACATAATCCGCCAACCCCTGTCAACAACCATTTATATTCAATTAACACGCGCTTAATTCGAATGCCCACTAGCAATCTATTCCGTATATACCACGCGGCAGGATCTAACAAGACTGCTTTCAGTAGCTTGATCCGCTTGATGCAGAGCATTTTATGAAAGTCCCGCTAGGAAATCTGCCGCTCAACTCAAGCTCCGTCGCCAGGGCCAACAGTCGCGGGGGTCCGTTTCAGCCTTTCTTCGAGAACGGTGATCAGCAGGGTGCTGCCTAAGACAAGGACCCCGCCCAGAACCATGAACCGGGTCAGCCGCTCTCCAAGCAAGGCCGCGGCTATCAGCACTCCGAAGAAGGGAATAAGATAGTTTGAGAGAGCCGCCTGCGTCGCATCCAGCCGAGAAAGAACATGGAGGAAAAGAACCATCGAAAGGCCATATTGCAACACGGCGAGCACCATCAAGGCCGCCCAAACCGCCGGCTTGAAATACGCCAGGTGCAGGAAGCCCGCGGGCTCGCTGTAAACGGCTATTGGGAGCATAAAGACAAACACCGCATAATAACTGTAGAGCAGCACCTGGACAGGCGTGTAGCGCCACAGCAGCTTCTTGCTGTAGGCATTGTAAAACGCGCTCCCGTTGACGCTGCAGAAAACCAGAATGTTCCCGATGAGGTATTTTCCGCTGGTAAAGTTCAACGAGGCCCAATGGATTCCCGAGCACTCCATCACGCCAGCAATCGCCAGAGCAAAGCTTATCCAGCGAACCAGGCTCATGCGCTCGCTGAGGAAGAAATAGACCATCACAGCGGTGGAAACAGGGAGACAAAGCATCAACAAAGCGGCATTCTCGGCGAGTGACAGCCGGACTCCCCACGTCACAAACAACTGCGCCACGACTTGCCCGCAAACTCCGATTAATATGAAATCTCGCAGGTCCCGCAGCGGCATTCGGCCTGAAGTCCGCACGCTCGGGTTCTTTTTGTTCTCGCGGTGGACGATGGGAATCAGGATCAACGTCGCAATCGTCATCGGGAAAAAAGTGGCAAATACCGGACCTATCTGCTCCTGCGCCACCTTGACCATGACGAATTGACTACCCCAGATGAAGTTGCTGGCCAGTAACATGGCCCAGTCACGTAAATGAGAAGATGGTTTCACGACAAACTCCCCAGGCTCTACTTTTCGTTCGGATCCGGCTCTGTATGGTGTGAAGGCTTTGCCAAGATGAACTTCCGGCACGGGCATCGGACGATGGGATTGGCATCAGGTAAACCTTCACGGGCTGAGCCGCCGCCCGGCCGCGTTCGGAACAGAGGTTTGGCTGCCCCGGCTTACGGCAAAGTGTCTCCCCCTGTTCCCGGAGGCATCGGCATGTCCTTGGTATAAGCGAGATTGTCAAATGCGAGACTTCCCAACGCTGCACCATTCTCCGTCTCAAAGCGTACCCGCGTGGTTCGATACCGCCATCCCGTTTTTACGCGCCGCAATTGTCCCGCCGGAATCGTGAACGATGCGTCGAGGGCATCGGGAGAGTGAACGACCAAGGCTACATCAGAACTGCTTCCGTTATAGACATCCACGCCAACAAAAACCCGCGGATAATAAAAAGTGAAACCGGCGCGCGTCACCTTGGGATCGGTTACTCTCAGACAAAAGGTTGAAATCCGCCCGCGAGGGATGGCGATCTTCCATTGGCCCGTGTCGCCCCAGTTGATCACGCCCGTGGGATATTGCCCCCGTAGAACGGTTTTCGCCGGAAGATGGGGATTGTCGAAATCGACGATTTCCGGAGGCGTGGCCCCGCCTTTCCCTTCAATGTCAACATCGCGCGACTTTTCATGACGGATTCGAAGCACGTGCGAAACCGAGTTGAAAACATAGCCTTCCTGGTCAAGGTTATTGCGTTGCGGGAGCGGGCGTCCTCCCGCTGTCACCGATTTCGGAACGAAGTCAAGGCGCAAGACGTCAGTCGCTACAGGGTCGAAGGTTGAGTAAGTGACCGAACCTTTGCCATACGAGATCCTGGTCACCACAGAACTGCTGCCGAGAAGGTGGGACTCATCAGCCGGCGCCCACGACGGCACCGCCCAAAGGCCATCCATCAACCGGCGAGGACCGTCGGCAAATTCATCCGTAAACCACCATTGACCATCGCCCCAGGGGGTGCGTCCCTTGGGCGGAAAACCCTGAAAATAGGTGACCCAGTTGAAGGAGCGGAAGGCTTGTTCCTTGTAAGTCTCATCTCCCGTCTTGGCATAATAAAGAGCTTCGATTGCTGCCAAGCGCGCCGTGTGGCTATCACAGCACCAGCCAGGCTGCTGGCAACAGTAGGTCTTTCCGTTTCCTTGTTCCGTCGTAACGGTCGCACTACGAACAATGAATTTCGGCCATTTGGGCGTCGTCTTGACCCAGCGAATCAGGTTGGCGGCGTCTTGGCGCCAATTCGCGTCCTTGCCGGGGTGCAAGATGACATAGCGTGCGGTTTCCAGCGGTATGACGTTATTCATGTTCGCCATGCTGGGCGTGACGTCCTCGAAATACCCTACCCACACGTTGTCTTTCATGGGATATTGCTCCAGCCATTGCCACGCCTCATTCCGCACCGTTCGATATGCCTCAACATCTCCAAAGTTGAGGCGGATGAGCTCGTCGAACAGTTCGATAGTCTCAATCACATCCGCCGAGTAGGGGCCTAATTCCTTACCCTCAACCTTCCCGTCGCGCGCATAGCAGCGGTAAGGCCAGGGTGAGCGTTGCGCATTTCCTTTTGTGTAATTCTTTGCTAACGTGTCGGCGCACCGAATAGCTGCTTGAAGATAGCGCGTCTTCCCAGTTATTTCATAAAGGCGCAGGTAGCCATAACCGTCCTCACCTACAACGGGAGGTTCGACGTAATCAATGCCATGACGATCCCAGCCAGTGTAGCGGCGCGCCCCGGGGTCGGCAGAAGCGCGAGGAACTCCGCCCCAAACGTAATTGGCGGGCGTAATTCCGTTCTCGAGCTCGTAGTCAACGAAGTCCTCCAGGAACTCGAGAGTGCGAGGGTCACCAGTATAGGGGTAAAGGTGCTCGATAAAGCCTTCCATCATGGCGCGCAGGTACCCCGTGGAGTTTGCCCAGTGCCGGTCGGGATAGGTCGAGAACGTCTGGCGATCAAAATCGACGCAGCAATAGAAGTCGTAATAGCGTTGATGGTTATATTGCTCCCATAGATATCTCCATCGGGACATGAAATACTCTGCATAAGAGAAGCCAACGTGGTGCGGCTTGGGCCACGGCAGCAGCTGGCCGTTTGCGTCGAGCTGAACCGGCCTCCCCTGGATGGCCGCCGCATTCAGCGTGGAGACAGCCTGAAACAAGCTTTGGGTTGATTCGGCGGCGTGGTCGCCGCCCTTTTTCGCCTCCCAGTCGCCCTTTTGCTGTCCGTTCTGGTCCCACGTGCCGGCAAGCCGGCCATCTTTAATAATCGCTATGAGGTTGTACTGTCCTTCGCTCGCATCGATTTCGATCTTGAGATGATTGTTCGCAAAGCTTACGGAGGTCAGGGCGGTGGAACCCAGGGATGAAGATATCCAGCCTCTTACCGCTTCGCCGGATTGTTGGAGGTGAAGGGTGAAGGGGATATCTCCATTTTCCCCTCCGCGCAATATGCCTTGCCATGTTCCGGTGAGTGGAGGGTTCGTGTCGTTGCTGTTTTGAGCCTTCATGTTCATGGCCCCAAAAATGAGAAGTACGCCCGCTATGGCGGCGACATACTTCCTCCTCCGTCTTCGTTGGGGAAATAATATTGCGGAAAGCATCAGAAGGTTTTCCATGTCCTTTCCTTGCCCTCTCTACGGTGAATTGACTGACAACACGCACAAGCCCCAGTTGCGCCAACCCGGAGAAAGTATTCCGCCGAGGTTGGGGGAATCGGAATCCCAGTCAAGCCGGACGTCGCATAGGTTCGTAGCGCAATCTGCCGGCCCGCCCCATAGCTATCAAAGGCATCATTCGACCGTTATGCCGGCGGCGTGATGCCGCAAAGCGACATTGCACCCACGAGTTCATCCCTGGTTCTGACCTGGGCGGCCCGGAGGCCCAACGCCCGACCCGCCTCGACATAGCTTTTGATATCATCTGCATAAAACGCTTCATTGGGGTTTACCTGTGCCAGGTTCAGCGCGGCAAGGTAGATTTCCCTGCCGGGCTTGGTGACGCCGACCTGATACGAAAGCGCAAAGTGATGGATTTCCCGCAGGATTCGAAAATGCTGGCGCATGAAAGTGAAGTGAATATCGTTAGTGTTTGACAATAGGACGAGGATGTAGTCCTTGGCCAGCGAAGACATGAAGCTGTGATCAACCCTGGCGCTCGCGTCGAAGATCGACGACCACGCGCGGCAGAAATCCTCGTAACTCAACCGGACTTTAAGGAGCGAGCACATTTCCCGATAGAAGCGCTGGGACGAAATCTTTCCGGACTCGTAAAGTCTTGGGAGCTCCGATTCACTAAAGCGCCGGGCGATCTCTGATTCGGAAATAGTTGATTGTGACGAAAGATTTTCCCAGAGGCGGTTATAGTCAAACGAGACCAGGACGTTCCCGAAATCGAAGCAAATCGCACGAATCCTTGGATCAGCCTGGCTTCTTTGATCTCCTGTGGACGCCGCCAAAAACACCGCCCTCCTTCGCCACAAATCTCTAATTGAGGATTGTTGTTCTCCAATCGTGCCGCCCTATGGAGTCATAGCTCAACGCGTTCCCGAGAGTGGCACGCCAACCATGCCCGCCGCATTCACTTTGTTAGAAGAGAACGCGGTGTGAATGCCCTCCAAGGCTTGGACAAAGCAAGCGCTCCAAAACTGCGATCACCGCTCTGGCGCTCGAAATCTTTACATGACTTCCAGTCAAACTTGGTTGACGCCAAAAAGGTCGGTGCCATTGGAGCTTCCTTCAAAAATGTACGGGGAAATGCCCGAGCTGTCTTTATACCGTTTGACAACCCGCAAAAAGGCGTTGGAAGCGCTGCTCAGTCCCAGCACCGCAACAGTCCCACCCGCGCCTCCGCCGGTGATTTTGGCGCCTATCAACCCGCTTTCAGCTCCCTCAGCCCGGACCGCGCTGACCAGCCAATCCGTTGCGTCTGATCCCAAACCACATTCTGTATATGCATAGTGCGACTGGTACATTAATTCGCCGAGCAGCACAGCAGTTGAGTCCGCCGCCGCTCCGGCAGCGGAGCGAACCAGCTCCACAAACGTTCGGATGCGATGGTTCTCCTCCACCGCGTAGCGCATGCAGGCGCGGATTCGATAAGAAACTTCTGGCCGCACCTGTGTATAAGGATCAATGTGAATCTTCGCTGTTCGAATGTATTCTCCGCCTGTCAACACCTCCGGAAGGCGCTGTTCGTAGCACGACCGGAATTCCGAGGGAGAAATATTGGAAGGGTATCCGTTCCAGCGCGGATCGAGATACCGCAATATTCCATCGCTTTCCTCGGTGTGGAGTTTCAGGCCCAGCCAGTCGCAAATCAGTTTGTACCCCATGAAGCCGGCCGCGCGGGCGGCCTCGTACTCGATCCCTGTGACGGCATGCCGCACTCCGGAATCGATTCCCCAAACGGTTAAATCAGCAGGTATTTTCACCGGCGGCAAAGGCACACAAGGTTGGCAAAGCAAGGGGAGGCACGTCCCCTCCTGGCCGAGGACTATCGTAGCCTGGTCCATAATGCCGCAAGCGGATTCCGCGATGGCGTTTTCCACCCATTGGCAAGCCCGGGCCAGCTCGATCCCTTTAAGGCCGATTCCGTAGGCGTGGCTTGCGGTTTTCATCGTGGCGACTTCGACAGCAGCGGAGGAACTGACGCCCTTATTGAGGGGAACGTCTGATTCCAAATAAACGTTGACGCCGGCCATGGTCTGAGCGGGAAACTGTTTCCGCAAATAGTAAAACACTCCCAGGACATATGCCGTCCATCGTATGTCGGGGGATTGGTTGACCAATGAACGGACAGTTGGTTCGTCAGTTAAGTCACTAAGCTGGAATTCAACATGCGGCTTCCAGCCTTGCTCTTGCATTTGTGGATTCAACAAAACAATGCGCCGGTCAGCACGCAATTGAACGGCGGCCCAGGTAGCCTCTCGAATCGTGGTTTCGAACACCAACCCGCCCGTATAGTCCACATTGCCGCCCATCAAGTCCATGCGGCCCGGAGTTCTTCCAATGCAGACCGGATGGCCTGCGCCGAAGAACTCTCCCGGCCTGCACATTTCTCTGACCTTTTTCTCAAAGCGATGCATGCGCCACATCCCGGACACTGCAAGTGAGGTAATTAATCGCCTCGCCAGTGAGGCGAGGATGGATCGGCAAGCTGACGTACCGCTTGTACATCTCTTCTGCCATCGGACACTCGCCGGCATGGTACCCCAAATTACGATAAGCGGTGCTCAAATGGATTGGGGTATAGTGAGACCAGACTTTGATCCGCCTTTGTGCGTACATCTCCCACATGAAATCCTCTTTGCCCCGTGGGAAATCATCCTCCAGACACACGCAGTAAATATGAAACACATGCCTGACATGAAGAGCCACAGCGGGCAGCCGCAACCCGCGGATGCCAGAAAGTCGGCGCCCGTACTCCCGGGCAATAGATATTCTTTGGTCATTCCAAGCGTCAAGTTTGCCTAGTTGCACGAGCCCCACAGCCGCCTGGATATCTGTCATCCGGAAGTTGAAGCCGATGTCTTCAAAGTCAAGGTACCAATATCGCTTACCCATTGGCTCCCGGTTCAGATCAAAACCCAAGTACTTGCCTTTCGGATCGTAGGACCGGCAGCATAGGGAGCGGAATGAAAGGAGCCGCTCGAAAATGCGGCTATCGCTGGTCGTAACCATTCCTCCTTCACCCAGCGTCGTCATGTTCTTCTGCTGATGAAAACTAAAGACCCCGATGTCCCCGAGTGATCCGGTCTTTCGCCCTTTATATTCCGCGCCCGGAGCATGCGCGCAGTCTTCAATGATGCGGATGCCTCGCGGTCGGGCGAGCTCAACCAGAGCATCCATTTCACAGGGTTGACCGTAAAGGTGTACCACCAGGATTGCCTTGGTTTTGTCCGTAATTTTTGCTGCGACGCTTTCGGGATCTATATTCAACGAAACGGAATCCACATCTGCAAAGACGGCTGTGGCACCTGTCACAGCTATGGAGTTGGCTGTCGAGACCCAACTGATCGGAGTGGTGATTACCTCGTCGCCAGGGCCAATGCCTGCCGCAACAACTGCCAACTGGAGGCCCGCGGTGGCAGACGTTACGGCAAGGGCGTACTTGGTCTGGCAATAGGCCGCAAACGCCTCCTCGAATTGCTTTACCTTCGCTCCGCACGACGGAGCGGAGGCGTGCAGGACATCGAGCAGCGCCCTGGCCTCTTCTTCACCATACGCTGACCCGTGACTGTACTCGAGTTCGTATTTAGGCTTGGGCAAGCTCATTCAGGGACCTCCTTACAACATCATCAATCCTTCCCAACGCGATGTGACAAATCGCGCGAATCCGGTCAGTCAACAGGAAGTGGTCACGTCCGCGGGGCGCGCGGTCAGCCGATGAATCCGTGTGCGTCAGGATCAAGCGCGAGGAGTAACCTAAGGCTTTCGCAACTCCTTGGGCAATCTTATACCGCGATGCTGAGTCGAGCGCCCCTACGTGATACACAGCGCCTGAAGCTGGATGCTCCGCCAGAAAGAGGAGGATTTTGGCCAATGTGGAAGCGTCAATAGGGTTGCGATATTCATCCGCAGGAGCAGTCACCGGATGCCCTTTCTTCCACAGATCAAGCCATTTGTTGAGCGTGGCGTTCGTCCCCTGGCCGTGGCCGAAGCCGAGCACAAGCGCCGGACGCAGTATGACGGCTGACGGGGTTATTTCTTTAATCCTCTTCTCTGCCTCAAGTTTTGTTTGACCATAAACGCTCAAGGGGTTCGGCGGATCGTCCTCGCGATAGCCGTGCTTGTGACCGTCAAAAACCGCGGCTGAGGAAAGGAAAACCAACCGCGCGCCCAGCCTCGCGCACTCGGCGGCCACGTTCTCAGCTCCCAGGACGTTCACAGTCCTTGCGCGGGCCGGGTCACGTTCACACCGGTCAATATCGGAAATCGCGGCGAGGTTCACGACCACGGAAGGCCGGGATTTTTCGCATACATCGCGGACCGCCGCGGGGCTCGTAATGTCTAGTTGCCAAGCATTCTCATGGGCGGCTTGCGGCATATGGCCCGCAACATGGACGGTCCAGGAGCCCCGTGCGGTCTCCGCCACGTGCCGGCCAATGAAGCCGTTCCCTCCTACAATTAACATGGAACAGTCGGAGCTCATTTCACCTCGGCCTTCCGGTTTGACTCGTGATGTTTTGGCGCCGGCGCCATCCCGTCAGGGTTATCCGCTTTGAGAATCGATCATCACGCGCGTTAACCGGGGCTATTCATGAACGTTTTGTAAAGGAACCGGAAGGGCGAGGTTTTAGCCCCGCCGGCAGAGGCCGTTCTTCTTGGATCCGCGCTCGCGCCATGAACAACCCATCGCGGCGGGTTGTTCAGCGCACGAGCGCAGAGAAAATCAAGAGGGCTATCGCAACGGCAGGGTTAAAACCAGCCCTTCCCTTTTGGCCTCCTACGTTCGTGAATAAACCGCGCTAAGGAGCTGCTGACCCAGCCTGCAGAAGAAGTACGGATCCTGGTGAGAGCGAGCGGCCTCCGCTTTCGCACGGAATTCCCGGCTTCCTGAAATGGAGTCAGAATCTTTGCAACTCCGCGCGCCGGATAGGCGAGCACCAGTTCAGTCCCCAAGATCGAATCTCACGCGCGACCAGCGACTCACGTAGCTTGGCCAGGGTCTCGTTCCGGCGCCTCCGCGGCGCGCTGCTTCGACCCGGTCCGGCCCCAAACCCGGCGTAACGCCCACTGCCAGGAGCTAAAAGGAAAACTTCAATCCAAGTTGAATGATGCGCGCGTTAACTGTGGCGGTCGTCACGGCCCCCATGGCAGGATCTCCAACCGTCAAGTCGGGGAATCCATAGTTGGGATGGTTAAATAGGTTCTGGAAATCTCCCTCAAATTGAAGATTGTACCGTTCGCCCACCTTGAAATTCTTGAACATCGAAAAATTGACCTGTTGCAACCCGTCGGCGCGAAGAACATTTGTCCCTTCCGTGCCATAGGTCCCAGGTGCGAGGTCGTTCACAAAACAGGCCGTGTTGAACCATTGCTGCAAGGTTGGGTTGGAAAGGTTCGGATTACAACCGGCGGTGAGATTCGGCCGGTTGGATTGGCCATTATTCAGCAAGCTCACTGGCGAGGCCACCGTAAATGGATAGCCGCTTTGGATCGTAATAAAGGCGCTCGACCTCCATCCGCCAATAAATTTGTCGAGAACCGGATTGTCATCGGAGAGAAAACGCTCGCCATGTCCGATGGGCAGCGTATAGATCACTTGACTGTTAAAAATCAGAGGCAAGTCGTTATTGGCGGGACCGTAATACTGCCCTATCGCAAAGGGGTTGATGTTAAACCCGTTGGCGAAAGTTCGCGAATACGCGAACGTCGTAAATATCTGCAGGTCTTTAGTCACGTTGCCGCGCAGCGAGGCAGTCAGCGCGTTGTAACTCGAGCTCCCAATGGACTCGGACACCGGAACATCGAGGAGACCCGGATACTTGGCCGCCAATGGCCGGTTGAGATTGTAATTTATCCCGATAATCGGGCTCGGCGGGGCCTGGTTGATGTTAATTGTGGTGGGATTATTGCCCCCGTACACACCAAGATATCCGACATCCATCACCAGCCCGGACATCAATTGACGTTGGACGTCAAAGCTATACTGGGACACCTTCTGATTCTTCCAGTCATAGGCAACGCCCCGGACGGTTTGGCCCGGGGGAAGTATGAAGCCGCCTTGGCTGTTCTTCTCAGCGACGGCGGGAGGAAGACCGTTGGCGGAGATGGTCAGGGATGGCGTCAAAGCGTTGGGTGTCAAAAACTCTTGCCGGACGTAAAAGGGATAAGTGGCGCCCAGGACCGTGAGCATGGACTGCGCGCTACTCGAGGGGGAAAAACCCCAGTAGTTTTGCCAATAGGAGATTCCCCACCCTCCTCGAATGGCGGTCTTTCCGTGGTCGGGGCTCCAGGCAAATCCAAGCCGCGGCTCGAAGTCGTGGTAGTCCGGAGTAACGCCCGGACTCCGGTTCGCCGCCGTGGCGACCGCCAGTTGGTTTGTCTGCGTATTCCAATTCGACTGCCGGTTGAACCTCTCGACAGGTAAGGTCCAGTACTCCCAGCGCATGCCCAGATTCAAGCTGAGAGTCGGGCTAACTTGGTAGTCATCCTGTGCGTAATAGCCTTGCTCCCAGTACGTTTGATAGGGAAATCCATAATCAAATTGTGTTCTTTCCGTCTGCACGGGCGTACCCAAAAGAAACGAAGGGAATCCGAAGTCAGCCGCGCTTCCATTATACGAAGTCATCTGCGGGTTAAAGTAGAACCCTCCGCGCGGATTGTCGCCGCCGATGGTGTCCGCCGATGTATCCTCAACGTGGTTGATCATGGTTCCAAACTTCAGGGTATGCTTCCCTTTGATCCAGGTGAGGTTATCACTCAGCGAAATCGTGTTCGAAACGATAAAGGCCACCCAGTCGGGCTGGCTTAAGGCGGAATAAGGGTCAACGCCAAGAAACTCGGCCAAGCCGGTTCCCGTGCCCCCTGCTCCGGGGGGATTTCCGTTGGGGATGCCAAATAGGTTGTTATAAGGCTTTCCCAGAGTGTTGTTGGACGTGTTCACGTCCGTCCGGTTATAGCCCAACCGCAGCTCATTCATCAGAGAAGGATTAAACGTGTGATCGAAAGTCAATCCCATATTTTGGTTCAATGTGGCGCTGTTGGCGCTGTTCTCTATGAATGGATTCACCGTGGGAGGGTTGGCGAGGGTCGCATCAAGGCCGGAATACCGGAAGAAGACTTTGGAAGCGTCCGAGATCGAATAGTCGAGCCGCCCGTCACCTTGGTTGGTGTACTGGTTTATTTCGTTGAGATAGTAAAGGTTGTTCTGAATGCCGGGAAGGTTGGGAAGTCCGAAAATGTGAGCCGCCGCCATCTTCGCAGCGACCGGATCCCACATTTGACTCGGGATGGCATTTCCGGCAAAGGACTGCACGGACACTTGATTTCCTTGCGAGTTAAAGACCCGGGTGAAGGGATTGTAAAGCTGTCCGTACGTGTTACCAGCGGTGTCGGTTTGTCCCGGCACGTAAAGCTGAGAGAAATCGCCGGCGTACATTTGAGGTGTTGGAGCTGATGCAATCACCGGGCTGGCTTGAAGATCGGGTGTCCGCTGGAAATCAGCGAAGAAAAAGACTTTGTCTTTTTTGATCGGCCCTCCAACCGAACCCCCGAATTGGTTCCGTTTGAAAGGCGTGGTGCTTGTCGCGAAGAAGGGTATCGCGTCCAAGGCGTCGTTCTCCAGGTATTCAAAGACGTCTCCGTGAAATTGATTGGTCCCGGATTTCGTGACCACGTTGATGACCCCGCTGGCGGAGAAACCGTATTCGGCATCGTATTTCCCCGTGTAGACGTCGAGTTCCTCAACGTCGTCCTCCGGCGGTACCAGACCAATGTAAGCGTTCTGAGGTTCCCGGGTCGGAATGCCTTCAATATATACAGTGTTGGCGTTGGCATCCATGCCTCCGAATCCCGCAAGCTGAGGATTCGTGAGGCCAACCGCAGAACCGTCTTCTCCTCCGTTTGTTCCGTAGTTGCCGCTCCCCGATCCGCTCTGCGCACCCGGCATCAGGTTGAGTTGCAGGAGGGGGTTGCGGTCAATATTCGGGAGCGTTTCCAGGCTGGCATTGCTAAACGTGAACTTCTCTTCAGAGTTCTGCGTGTTGACGGCGGTCGGATTCGCCTTCACCTCAACGACCTGGTGAACAGCGCCGACGCGCAACTGGATATCCAGACGGATCGATTGACCCGCTGTGACCACGACGCCTCTTTGTGCCTCCGTCACAAATCCCTGCTTCAATACTTCGACCTGGTAAGTCCCGGGCACAAGAAAATTCACCAGATAGCTTCCCGATTGGCTTGTGGACGAGACGGAAACCACACCGGTGGCGATGTCGGTGGCTCGAACGCGCGCTTCCGGCACCACGCCTCCTGAAGTGTCCGTAATGAATCCGACGATCTTCCCGGTGTTGATTTGGGCCTGACTTGCCGGCGGCCAAATCACAAGGGCGCATAGGAGCAGGATGAGAACGAACAAGCTCCCCCATTGGAGGGCCAGTTTCGATCGCTCCATCTCCACAGCGCCGCTCGACTCAATGAATACGCGGCGGCCATGCTTCAACTCGATTGGCGTAACGCCCGCTTGGCACATTTCTGCCTCCTCATCCCACCCTTGAGAACAATGATGCCCGGCCACTCGACGCCATCCAGTAAGTTATAAATGATCCTGATAGATGTTCAAAATTAACAGATCATCCTTTTATCATGACTTTTTTTGGCGGTCAAGTAAAAATTCTAAGAAAATATGAGGCCGGAACAGAACCGGAAATCGTCACCAAATGATAAAGTAAGCCCTTACTTATCAGCGGCCAAATGGAACTTCGTTGACGATTGCAGGCCGCTCTCCCGGCAATCGGTGGTTGACTTCCACTTATTGCGGTGGTCGTATAATAGTTCGACTTTAACAATCAAGCTTTGGCTGATCCGGTGCGAATCAGAGCGAAGACCATGGCGAACAAAACGCGGCGGGACCAAATCCTGGGCTTGTTGAGGCTCCATACCTCCGCCTCGATTCACGAAATGGCGGAAAGGTTCTCAGTCTCCGAAATGACCATCCGGCGCGACTTGAGAGAATTGCATCAATCAAATCGTGTCATTCGAATTCCAAATGGAGCAATGATCGCCCAGCCCGTCACATTCGAAAGAACCTTCCAGGAACGGCTTCGCGCCATGGGCGACGCCAAGGACCGCATCGGGCGCGCAGCGGCGGCCCTGGTTAGACCCGGCGAAGCTGTCGTGCTGGACTCGGGCACGACGACACTCTGCATTGCCCGTCATCTCCACAAAGTGCCAAACCTGATTGTCATCACTTTCTCGGTTGCAATTCTCGGAGAACTCGCCATGTACCGCTCAATCCGAGTGGAACTCACGGGCGGGACTTACCGGCGCAGCAGCCACGACCTGGTTGGCGCCGAAGTGTCCCAAGGCCTTACCAGAGTGTCGGCAAATAAGGTCTTCTTTGGAGCGGCCTCGCTCTCTTTTCAGAAGGGTGTCATGCAATTCGATCCGGAAGCTCCGAGAGAGTTGCTTCAGGCAGGTACGGAACGAATTCTGGTTCTTGACAGCAGCAAGATCGGCAGAGAGGCGCTCTATGCTTTCTGTAAGGTGGAAAGTTGCAGCTTAGTGATTACCGATGGGGGAATCAGACCCGAACATCTGGAAAGATTGCGAAAGCTTTGCCGGGTTCACGTGGCAGAGTAATGTCGTTTACGGACCGGAATCGTTGCAATTAGGAAACGGGTGTGGGAGTGAAGTGATGCAGGGAGCCAACACGCGGTCTTGGATATACATCGGCCTGCTTCTGGCGGCGCTCGTAACATGCGCGATCCGTGCCGGTTCAGGCGCCCAGGCGCTCGGCGCATCTTCCGCACCCCGCATAGGCACCATAGAAGTCGATGCCAGCCAAACCACTGGCGCCGTCCCCCGTTATCTATTCGGACAGTTTATGGAACACGAGCACGACACCATTGACAATGGCTTGCTGGCGCAGCTCTTGCAAGACCGCAAGTTTGACGAAGGGGACGTGAACGGGAACGGAGTTGCTTCCGGCTGGGTACCCGAGGAGCGCGTGCGGGACCGCTATTGGCAATTGAGGGACGGCCAAGGTTTGAGGGATCGGTATTACATCGACCACGAGAACTACTTCGGCGGCGGCGCGTCCCAGGCGATCCAACTATTTGGTTCAGGAGCTAACCACGCAAGTGTGTATCAGACCGGTTTGCAGCTTGCAAAAGGACGAAACTATAGCTTTTATGTCTACCTCAAGAAGCGGGGATTGGGCGGGGCCTTCGTTGAGGTCGATAGGCTAGGCGGACCGGTGTACATTCACAAGGATTTCAAGCGGGTGACCGCCCGATGGCAAATTTACAGCACTGATTTCAAGGCTCCGGAAAATACCAAACTCGGCCGAGTCCGGATCGGCTTTGAGGGTCTTGGCACCCTGTGGATCGATTCCGCATCCTTGATGCCGGCTGATAACATTGATGGCATGCGGCGTGACGTTATCGAGGCTTTGCGCCCGATGCGGATTTCCATTATGCGCTACCCGGGCGGCTGCTACGCGGATTATTACCACTGGGATGATGGGGTCGGCTCGCGCGACAAAAGACCTGAGCGCTGGTCCACGGCATGGGGCGAGTGGAATTCGAACGATTTTGGTACCGACGAATATGGAAGACTCGCCGAGATGTTGGGATTCGAGCGCCATATCACGGCCAATTACATTTCGGGGACCGCCCGCGAGGCAGCGCGATGGGTTCAATATGTGAACAGGTCTGTCGGCACTCCGATGGGAAAGCTGCGCGCCGAGAACGGTCACCCGAAACCTTATGACGTCAAGTTATGGGCGGTTGGTAACGAAGCGCCGACTCTGTGCAGCAAGGAATATACGGGCGGGACGAAGCTGACCGACTACGCGCGCCGCTTCCACGACTATGAAGCCGCCATGAAGAAGGTAGACCCCTCGATCCGGGTGATGGCCTCGTCCGTGGGAAGGCCTGCGTGGGTAAGGCAAATTCTGCAGACCATGCCGGTGGATCTGCTCGCCACATCCATCTACACCGGCCCTCACGCTAAGGTCAGACAAATCTGTGATCAAGACGACTTTTACAAAAAGGTGGTGGCTGAACCTTTGGACTTCTCGCGGCAGTTGAATGCGAATATTCAGGCTGCTGGCGGGCTCCTTCCGAAACATCCTTTCTTCGCCATTACGGAATTCAATTCCTGGTGGGTTCCGGAAACACAGGACCCAGATTACCGGCTTGCTAACGCGTTGTACTTCGCAGGAATTTTCAATAATCTCTTGCGCCATTCCAATTATATCTTCCTCGCCGAAACCTGCTCCCTCATCAACGTGCAAGGCATGATTGAAGTGAATCCAGTGGCCATTAAACTGACCCCGCCATATTTTGCTTACGTGCTATACGCGAACCACATTGGCAGCAAAGTTCTGAACACGGTGACCCGCGCTCCCGCCGTCCCCTTTGACCCGCAACTCTCCGCGCTGGATGCCGTCGCCACGCTGGGCCATGGAGGCCGCACGGTGTACCTGGCGGTCGTGAACCGCTCGCAGGACGAATCCGTGTCAGCGCAGATTCGTCTGAGGGGCTGGCGCCAAAGGGCGGAGCAGTCCCCAGCTTATGTACTAAACGGCAAAAGCTGGGATGCTTACAACCCCTATGGGAGCACAGCCAACGTGAACATTCAGCCACGGACGGTCAGAACCTCCAGCGCGGCGTTTTCCCATCTTTTTCCAGCTCACTCGGTGACCGTTCTGGAACTTCACGGCCGCCTTGAGCAGTAGCATGCCGTGCGCCTGGCCGGGACGCACAAGAAGACATCCCCGCAAGCGCGGGACTTCAATACCGCCGTTTTGCTTGGCATCGATGCGCCGCAAAACTCAGCAGCTTCGTAAGGTTCCCTCGATATTCCGCGATCGCCTTCAGCGTTGGGCGTTAACACCCGACGGCGCGCCCATCGAAACCCACGGCAGCTCGCTCCTGCCGGTTCGGCGGCGGGGAGTTCCAGCGATGCTCAAAATCGCGATGGAGGACGAGGAGAGACGCGGCGGGGCGCTCATGGCGTGGTGGGGCGGGCAGAGCGCGGCGAGGGTTCTCGAGCACGCGGGCAATGCGATCCTTCTTGAGCGCGCAGAAAGTCAAACGCTGCTGGCGGACTTCGCGCGAAATGGAAAAGACGACGAGGCAAGCCAGATCATCTGCGCAGTGGTTGCTGCCTTGCATGCGCCGCGGGCCGGGCCGCTCCCCGAACTCGTGACCCTTTCGCGATGGTTCCGGGACCTGGAACCGGCGGCGGCAGCCTTGGGCGGGATTCTGGCCGTTTCGGCCTCGACGGCGCATGAGTTGCTGGCGGCTCCACGCAATCCCTGCGTGCTCCACGGAGACATTCATCACGGCAATGTCCTCTATTTTGGAGAACGCGGATGGCTGGCCATTGATCCAAAGGGGCTCGCCGGAGAGCAAGGCTTCGACTATGCCAATCTCTTTTGCAATCCTGACGTAGCGACGGCGCTGGCGCCGGGTCGATTCGCGCGCCAGATTAGGCTGGTAGCAGATACTGCGGAACTGGGGCGCAGGCGGCTGCTTCAGTGGGTGCTCGCTTGGGCAGGCCTTTCGTCCGCATGGAGCCTGAGCGGCGGTGCTTCTCCCCATGCGGATCTGGCTGTTGCTGAGCTCGCGGCCGCGGAGCTTCGCAGATGATGCCTGTGTAGCATGGAGCATGGGCGCCGGCTGCGGGCGAGCCCGGGCGCAACTTTTGGGTAATCCGGCCGCGGCCCCCCGGCGGCGCGGCATGCATGGACGTATAATCTCAACCCAATGGGGGCAGGCCGATCCCAAAGCCGCCGCTGACGACGACGGCAGAACCCGTAATAAACGAAGCGTCGTCGCTCGCCAGAAACACGGCAAGGCGAGCGACCTCTTCCGGCTGTCCTACGCGGCCGAGCGCGTGGAGTGTGCCGGCCGACTTTCTAGCTTCCGCAGGATTAGGCTGGGCCTCGAAATATTCCCAGGACAGCCCCGCATTGATATATCCAGGACAAATGCAATTCACTCGAATTCCATCTTTCCCGTGATCGATGGTCATCGCCATGGTCAATGCGATGATCCCGCCTTTCGTCGCACAATAGCCGGCGCAGGACGGCTCAACAAAAAAGCCATTCATCGAAGCCATATTCGTGATGCAGCCCCTGGAATTGCGCAAGTGCGGCAAGAACAGCTTCGAACACAAAAAGACTCATCCGAGGTTGATTCCCATTTGCCGGTTCCACTCTTCAAAAGTTGTCTCCTCAACCGTCTTGCTTACTTGGATGGCCGCATTGTTCAGGAGAGTATCGACCTTCCCAAACGACTGGAGCACCTTTTCAACCAGTTTCTGCACGGACTCCGGCACTGAAACGTCAGTCTCGACCGCCACTGCGACACCCCCCGCACCCATAATTTGCTTCGCTGTTTCACGTGCGCCGGAAAAATTGGTGTCTGTCACCCTGGGCCTCCGGCCCGCGAAATCTCATGAAAATCACTCGGGCCAGGTAGAGACAGAGCTCATCATGCCAAGTCCTTTGATTTCAGCACGGCCTCATTCGCGAGTACGTGTTTTTCGACCCTGCGACAATGACTCGTGCGCCTTCTTTGGCGAACTCCAGGGCGCTGGCCCGGCCGATGCCGGAGGCAGAACCCGTAATGACGGCAACTCGGTCCTTAAGTTTCATATCTTCTCTCATTCGCCAGTCGCCCTGATTCGCAGACTCATGTGTTTCGGTCAAAAGGCAAACGGCAGTTTGTGTGGGTAGTGGTTCAGGTTGCTTGCCGCAGCGATCCCTTGAGCGGGCTGCTCCATGCATGGGTGAGTTTCGGCTCCCAAAGTGCTCTGAATGGCTTGCAGCCACGCATCGATCGGTTGGGTGCGCGACAAATTTGTGAGAGTCAGGCGGCGCGGGCACGGCGGTTCTCCCAATAGGTTTCGAATTCACCGCTCCGCCGGTTACCGCGCAGGGCGATAATCGCGTTGGCCCCTCGGACCGTCCAGAACATTCCTGACCTCTTGAGGCGGCTGCCGACGAGGGTCTTGCAACCCGCTTCGATC
>CALCEB010000164.1 GCA_937900045.1 uncultured Acidobacteriota bacterium | reverse complement strand
GCGATCAGATATTGCTTCACAAAAGGTGCCGTTTCTTGCATGCGGTCCTTTCTTCGTGGGAACGCTGAAAAGGCGCGGAGTCCGCGCGCGAACCGACGCGGCGCTTTGGCTCATCGACGTTCGAGACGGTGCCGGTATTTTGCGCTGTCCCTCCCGCACAACGATGTCCTCTTTTCAATGTCCTGTTAATCACGTTTATCGAGGCGGACGAAGCGGTCCGCACAAGTCAGTCTGAAAGAGAATACACTACGCCTGTTAATTTTGATGCTGCCGGGCCAGGAAAGTTTCTCAGCGTTCAATCCATTATATTTATCAGCGGCATAAAGCGGTGTCGCCCGCAATCGAAGTGTTCGCAACGGGCAGGCATTGGTGAGTTAGAATTGTGGCGCATTGTCCGCAGCCCGTGATCCACTGGGGTTGCCCGCCGGGAACTCTGCGCCAGCGGGCCTGCGCTCTGCCGGTCAGAAAGGAAGAAAACCATGAAGCGCCGTGCTTTTATTCACTCTGCCGGATTGGCAGGCACCGCAGCATGGGTCGCCGGAACGCCGCCTGCCGCCCCATCATCCCGGCCACCATTCTCTGCTGCCGGGCCGCTGAAAATAACCCGCATCCGCTTTTATCTCAATCCGCAATCGCCGCCCAGCTTTAACCAATCGTTCCACGTTGTGACAGTCGAGACGGACCAAGGCATCACCGGCATTGGCGAGGGAGGTTCCATCGATACGGTGAGGCAGTGCGCCCGAATGATTATCGGTGAAGATGCATGGAAGACAGACCGCCTGTGGCAGATGATGTTTCGGGGTTATTTTTACCCGGCAGGACGTGAGAAGCTGGATGCGCTAGGTGCAATCGACTTGGCGCTGTGGGACATCAAGGGCAAAGCCTTGGGCGTTCCCGTCTATGATCTGCTGGGCGGCCTTTCCCGCGATCACGTGGAATGTTACTCCACGGCATTCCCAGATCAAGGCAGTCTGTTGGAGTCGGCTCGCGCCTGCATGGAGGCCGGCTTCCGGGCTTACCGCACCGCTACGGCAGACCCGCCGCCCGGCCAAGCTTTCAATTCTCACCAGATGGTACGCGCAACCTATCAGAATTGTGTACAGATTCGTGAGGGCGTGGGACCCGATGGCGATTGGGCGCTGGACTATCACACGCGTCTGGACTTCCCGGATGCGGTGCGCCTGAGCGCGTTAATTGAAGGACTCGAACCTTATTTTGCGGAGGACTTGGTGCGTTCGGAGAATCCCGGTGTCTACCGTGCATTGCGCCAGAAAGTGAGGGTGCCGATTGCCGTGGGAGAACAGTTCGGCGCCAAGTGGGATGTGAATGAGTTGATTGAGCAACAACTGATCGACTACGCGCGAGTCACTTTGCCGAATGTGGGAGGCATTACCGAGTATTTGAAAATTGCGGCGCTATGCGAAACGCACTACATCGGTTTAATCCCACATTTCACCGGTCCCATTTCAGAAGCGGCCTTGGTTCACGCGTGCAGCGTATTTCCCGGCCTCGTGATGATGGAAGTGCTGGGCGATGGCTCCCAGAGATTCGCTCACCTTCCTGAATCCTATGACTTCCGCAACGGCAAAATGTGGCCAAACCGGAGGCCAGGGCTGGGCATCACGCTGGAAACAAAGCCACTCCAGCTTGCTGCAGAAATCACAGAGAGAGTCCAGCCCATTCCAATGCTGCGTAGGCCGGATGGATCATATACGAATTGGTAGGGGGTTCGGCGCCCACGGTCCGGCTGCGAGATTCCAAAATATTAACGCGTCACGCCGTTGCCCCCTACTCCCCTCGGTTGCTTCCGTTTTCTTGTTCCACCCTAGACCGTATTGATGTTGCCGTTGACGCCGTCCGGAAAGAATCCGCCGCTCATCGTACCTGAAGTGCTGTTCCCATAAACAATGGCCAGCACTTGGCTGGTCGTTCGCGTGACCGCCAAGGCTTGGCTGTTCACAGTGAAGAAATTCTTGCCCGCAGGGGGCGGGAGAACATCCAGGCCATCCACCGGGGTCACCCGTATATTCAACTCCGCAACCTGTAAACGGATGTTCCCGGAATGCAGTGCTTCCGTCAACGCAATCTGCACGGCTGCGGCGAGGTATGTCTTGCTCTGGATCAGGGGCGCGGCGCCGCCGTAAGCCGAGACCCCCACGTCCTCAAAGGCCCGCGCCAGAGTTAGAAATTGCCGAAAATTTTGGAAACCGATGCCGAGTGCGTCCAAATTGATCGCCGGCTTGGCGATTTGCGCTCCGTTCAGCGCTGAACGAAGAAAAAGTACGTGCTGCTGCTCATCGTAAGCGATCTCCGCCGCAATTCGCCCAAACGTCGTGCGCGGCGGTATGTTAACACGTCTCCCCCCGGTTGTCGGTCCCAGGTTACCGCTGCCGTTCACGGGAATGCCGATTTCTTCGATGGTCTTGCCTGTTGTGGCCACCGTGTAAAACTCGGCCTCAAGATATTCGAGATTGAGAGCAAAATTAAGTACGTCCGTATCCGTGATTCCGCCAGGCTGGAGCGAGGCCGGTCTAGCCGCCTTGAGCGAACCCAGACTTCCACCCATTAGAGTCGCTGCCGCAGCGCTCAACCCCGCCGCACCGGTGCCACCCAAAAACTTTCTCCGGCTGAATCCCCGGTCTGCTAAATTAATTACCTTCTCGATCGTGGACATGAGAGAACCTCCTCTTTTTGTAGTGACGTGGAACCGGGCCGGAAGCCTGACTGTGATGGCGCGGAGCAGTAATGGGGCACAATCCACCCACTTGCCCACCCACAAAGAGATTGCTCCCGTTACCGAGCTCGCAAGGTGTCAACCTGCATCCCGATTCCTGGATGGAGTACGTTGCGGTTTGAAAAACGGATTGCAATTTTTTGTGGCGGAAGAAAATTCTTCAGGAGGGAACCAAAGCAAGGAAAAGCTCATCCCCTATTGGGAGCCGCGCTTTCCCTTTTGGCTTTCTTCTGTCTTTCGGCGCCAAGGCCACAAGGCGGCCTCAGTTGGCAGGAAGCATCGGTGAGCAGCAGGGTTTGCGGACCGGTTTTGGCTCCATCAGTTCCACGCGCGTGAAGTTTGGGTCGTAGAGATTGAGCTGCCATTTTCCATCTCTGCCAATTTGTGGCCTCCCGGGAGGTGTGTAGCCGTGAGCCAGCACGATTTTGTAGGCAGCGGCTACGCTGGACACTCCGAGCGCCAGGTGGTGCATCACGCCAAGCTGTTTCGGTGTGGGATTGTGAACGTTAAGCATGTACTCCAGCCAATCCGTCCCTTCAGGCACACGCATGTCTACCCAATCCGTGCGCGTATCCGTCATCCCGCCGTGCCACATTTCGCGAAAGCCGAGAATGTCGCGATAAAAACGGTCTGCTGCAGCACGATCACGGACCGTAACGCCGACATGAATCATCCGCTTTGAAATACGAGTGGCTGGCAGAAACTTGCCGAAATTGCGGCTGTGGAGCGATCCCGGCATGTATTGGACGAATTCCACGGTGTGGCCGTCCGGATCGTGCACCTCAAAACTCAAGTTGCCGTCGAGTCCGGGCTTGATGGTGGCGGGAACCTTCTCGCCGCGACTGGCAAGGTAATCACGAAGCGACCGGGCGTTCCTCGTTTCAAAGGCAATGTGTGAAAGACGGTCCTGAGTGGGGTTCTTCAGGCCGGGGAAGATTTCGATGTATTGATGGTCATTGACCTTGAAATAGGTCAGCATCAGGCTTCCATCAGGATTATTCAAAAAGAAGGGTTCCGCAAAGCCAAGAACCTTACCGAAAAACGCGCGCGACGCCGCGACATTATCCGTGTAAAGCCCGATGTGGGCGACACCCACAATGGGCGGGCGCGATGGTTTGGCCGTCTGCGAATCGTTTTTTGCGCCGGGCGATTTATTGATTCCTTCTTTGGCATAAATCCCGGCAAAGGACATCGAGAAAATCAAGCCCATCAAGCAACAATGCTTTAGTATTCTCATGACTGGGGATTGTCGCGTTTGTGAGTGGCCTTGTCAAGTTTGATGGCCGCCGGCCAGCGGACCGCTCAGGACAGCGGGCTTTGTATTGAATCTTCTGGCATGAATCCCGAATTAAAACTCCCTTTTCGAGATTGAATATTTGAGGTTATTCTAGTTGTCCATGAATCTTACAGCTCATCCGGAAATAATGGGCCAGGGAAGGAAACGCGCCGGCTGGATTCGATGTGCGCTCGGCGTCGTCTTGCTCCTCTGCGCCTTCGCCGCCGCCCCGGCGCTTGCTCGCAGGAAGAAGAAAGTAACAGGTCCGCCGGCCGATCTTCCGGGGCATATCAATTATCTGGCGCATCAACTCTACGGCGTTCCTTTGGACAGTGCCACGCCCATTACCAGCCAGATTCAAACGCTCATCCTCAATCACCTTCAGGAGTGGTTTGCGAGCGGAGCTGCGCAGGATGCAAAATCCAACGAACCGCTTGATGTAAGAGTTCGCCAACAAATCGAAGATGCGTTCTCCGAACTGCACTATCCCTTGGACGGCAAGGCAGCAGTGTTTATGCAATCGTGGAAAGGTGGACAGTTAATTGGAGCAGGGTACACTCTCGGGTGGCCGGACTTCCGCACCGTGAATGTGCTTGCTCTCTACGAGTACCAGGCACGCAAAGCCCGGTTCCTGACACTCACTCATTTTGTCCCGCGCACAGACCTGCGTTATGCCTTCCTTCCTCCTGCGACGAATGGTATTCTACGTTTCATCGTATATGGACTCCGGCTGGGGATGAGCCAGCCTCGTTTGACGGCCATCCTTTATGCGTTCGACGGCTCGAAGCTCTATCCGCTCTGGGAAATTCACAACGCCTATGATGGCAAGCTTCAAGTGGCTCCGGACAAGGTAACCCTCCGTTACTTGAAAGAAAATGAGTACGTGCAGTACGAGGAACGCGGTCAAAAACCCCCTCGTCACGAGGCGATTTACAAAGTTACACCCCAGGGCCTTGCGCTGGTGACGGATCATGAGATTCCCTTTTAGCTGAGGCTCGACCGGCGTATAATCACCCCGGCCCCGCCGCCGGCCGAATCGGCGCCGCCAGGATCGGAGCGCTGAAATTGCCAGAGGGGAAGTCCTTCTTGGGGGGGCTTGCTTTAGGCGCGCGGCGTGGCTCCGCGCGATGGCTGATTTTGTGGTTGTTTCCTTTAAGCCGTAGAACAAATCGAACTTCATGCCATTTACCGCCGCCCGGTGCAGTCACCGTGCGGCCGGGAGGTATATCATGGGCAAATTCCGGAAAGCGATACTGCTTCTCACGCTCGCCGGGCTGATGCTCGGTTGCTTCGCCTGCGAAAAGTCGTTTCACAGTGAAAACGAGCGGTATGTGTTCGTCGCGTTCGACACTTCCCTTCCCTATTGGCAGGAGGCGTTGAACGGCTTCAAGGATGCGGGGCGGGTGCTAGGTGTGAAAGTCGAGGAGGCCGGACCCACGGCCTATTCTCCCCAGGACGAGTTGGCCGCGTTCAAGCAGGCCGTGGCTTCGAACCCATCCGGCATTCTGGTTTCCCCTTCCCAGGCTGAGATTTTCAATTCCGAGATCAACGACGCCGTCGCTAAGGGCATCCCGGTGATTTGCGCCGATTCGGACGCGCCGGACTCCCGCCGGTTGATGTTCATCGGGACGGACAATGTTCGCGCCGGCCAGGAGAGCGCCAAGCATCTTGCGGCCTTACTCCATGGCCAAGGTGAGATTGTGATCATCACGGTCCCTGGACAAAGCAACCTCGAGGACCGTCTGAAGGGGGCGCAAGAGGTCTTGCAGGGCTATCCCAAGATCAAGGTCCTGCAAACACTTGACGACAAGGGCGACACCGAAGTGGCCAACGATGAGGTTTCAAACCTCCTGGACCAAAAGAAGAAGAAGATCGATGGGATCCTTTGCCTGGAAGCTGCGGGAGGACCTGGGGCTGCAGAGACGCTCCACCGGCTCAGCATGAAGGGAAAGGTCGTCATCGTGGGTATGGACAAGTCGCCGGAAACTCTCGATTGGATTTCCCGCGGGGTCATCTCCGGGGCGATTGCCCAAAAGCCCTATACCATGGCCTTTTATGGGCTCCGCTTTTTAGATGACCTGCACCACAACGTGGTGCGCCAGTTCAAGGACTGGCGCACGGCCCCGGAATCACCCTTGCCGTCCTGGGTGGACACCGGCACCGCTTGGATTGACTCCTCAAACGTCAAAGGATTTATCGCCGCGCAACCTACGCGCAATCCCATGTTGCAATAGGACACAGAGTGCGCCGCGAACCCGGCGGCTCGGCCTGCCTTACCTCTAGAGAGAAATCCGGCGCCATGATGAGGGGAAGCGTTGCGGGACCATAGGAACCCCGCGAAGAACTTGGAAGAAGACCTTGGAAAAGGAAAAGGGAGATGCTTTTGGCATCTCCCTTTTTACTTTTCCACACACGCGGGGCAATGAGAAGAGCGAATTAGGCGCCCGACTTCGGGGCTTGGGACGTCTTCTTGCGCAGGTCAAGATACTTATCAACCCACTGTTCGGCCTCATTCAAGTCCGCTTCGCGAGCCGCGTTATCGGTTTCAAGATCCGCCTTTTGACGGTACATCAGGTTCAGGTAAGCCATGGCTTCCAAGTAATCGGGTTTGAGTTCGAGGGCCTTCTGCAATGCCTTCATGCCCTCGTCAACTAAGGTTGCGTTCTTTTCAGCCAAGGCCTGCCTCGCCTTTTCAGGAAGAGGCGGAAGCACGCCAGGGTGATTTGGGTCTTTGGGTGTCAAGAGGTTCAAGTCCCGGCGCATTGCGGTCCAGTTCACATTGCAAGGAATATAGTCCAGCACTCCAATCCAGTAATAAGTCTCCGGATTATTGGGGTCGATTTTCAGCAACCGTTCCTGGTATTCTTTGGCTTTGTCGAACTTCTGCATTTCGTAATAAATCTGGCCGATGTTTCCCAAGGCAGCCTTATTTTCAGGATCAACCTTCAGAACCTGCTTAAACGAATCAATGGCCAACTGGCCCATCTTCACGTTGTCCGGAGATTGTCCCCCAGCAACGTATTGCTGAGAATACGCCGTCGCCAAATAGAGCTTGGCGTTGAGCAAGGTTGGGTCCAGGCTGACCGCCTCCTGAAAATGGTTGACGGCCTGAGGAAAGTGCGAGTTACGAAAGGCCATCACCCCTTTGTTCAACTGGTCACGCGCTTTGAGCTTATTGCAGCCAACAGTCAGGCCGGCGCAAAGCAGGATTGCAGCGAATGGGGCGAGTTTATGAAATTTCATCCGCATACTCCTCCCTCGTACCCAGGCTGGGTCATTGGTTCTCGAGTGCTTTGGTGATTAAGCCGATCTTGTCTATTTCCGCTCCGTGCGCAATGTCAATGACTTGGGCGACCACTGAAAACGGAAGGCTGGGATCGCCTTTCACAAAAATGACGCGATCGTTGCGTGTCTTGAAAATATCCACCAGCCGCTGACCCAAGTCGCTAATCGCCACTGGCTGCTGGTTGATGCTCACCTGCCGGTTTGCGTCGATTATCACTACAATCGTCCGGGCAAGAACGGCCGGGTCCGGCTTGGCGTTCTTGTCAGGATGCGGAACGAGGGCATCAAGCCCATTCGGGGTCGTCGGCACAATGATCATGAAAACGATCAGCAGTACCAACAATACGTCGATGAGCGGCGTGACGTTGATATCGCCCATCATTCCGCCACTCTTGCCCGTGGACATTGCCATGGAAGTACCCTCCTTCACCTTTGAAGTTAGACTCCGGCCTCGTGGTTACGAAGTTGGGGGTGCGGGCGTTGGGGGAAACCCAGGCCTCCGCTCCACCCTCTGGGTGAGAAGACCCAGGTCTTCCACTCCCGCTGCCCGAACCGCGTCCACCACATTCACCACGTCGCCGTATTTGGCTCGAGCATCACTCTTCAGATATACGGTTTTGTTTAGACGGTTTGCAATCATGTCTTTCACCTTGGCAGTGATTTGATCCAGGGTGATAGGATCCTTTTTCAGATAAATCTTGCCGTCCCGGGTGATGGCGATGACCACTGCATCTTCCTTTTCCGCGTCGGACATCGGGCGCGGGTTATTCGCCTTGGCCATGTCCACGCTGATGTCTTTCTGGAGCATCGGCGTAATGACCATGAAGATGATCAGCAGCACCAGCATCACATCCACGAGTGGCGTGACGTTGATATCGGAAACCGAATCCGGTGCTTTCGCTTTGAAGGCCATTATTTCTTCCCCCGTCCTGACCTTTTAATGAAGTAATCCACCAGCTCGGAAGAGGAGTTGTCCATCTCGACGTCAAACGCCTCCAGCTTACTCGTGAAGTAGTTGTAAAGCCAGACCGCCGGAATCGCCACGAATAGGCCGAAGGCGGTGGTGACCAGAGCTTCAGAAATACCACCGGCCACGGCGGAAATGCCGGTCGATGCCGACGAAGAAATGCCCATGAATGCGTGGATGATGCCCAGCACAGTGCCGAACAGTCCCACGAAGGGGGCCGTGGACCCGATGGTAGCGAGACCGGAAATGCCGCGCTTCAGTTCGGCGTGAACGATAGCGGCGGCGCGGTCCAGAGCGCGGCGGGAGGCGTCAATTTCTTCGCCCGAAATTTCCGAGGAGACCTGGTGAGCCTGGAATTCCTGGAGTCCTGCCGTGACGACTTTGGCAAGGTGGCTGCGCTTGTTTTGCTCGGCGATCGCGATGGCCTCATCGATCTTTCCTTCCCGCAAGGCGCCTGCCACTGCAGGAGCAAACATTCGTGACTGTTTGCGGGCGGCCGAGTAAGCAATATAGCGGTCAATCATGATGCCGATGGACCACGCGGACATAACAGCCAACAAGATGACCACGAAACGGGCGGGCCAGCCCATCGAATGCCACATGCTCAAGGGATCGAAGCCCACCGTCTGTTCCTCTTGAAAGAACCAGAAACCTAGCGTGATTAATTTTGCCCCTAACATGATATTGTCACATCCTCCTTATTAGGATTTCGAAGCTCCCTGGCCTATTCCGCCAGCGTAAAGTTCACGTCAATTTCCGTAGCCACTTCCACCGCTTCACCGTTTAACAAGGTCGGTTGATACCTCCAACGCGAAACCGCATCGATCGCCGACTTCACCAACAACGGGTGGCCGCTGATCACTTTGAGGTCCCGGATGGTGCCATCCTTGCCAATGAGAGCCTGAAGTTTAACCACCCCTTGAATCCGGGCCATCTTGGCGAGCTGCGGATATTCCGGATGCGGTCCGAAAATCAATTTGGCCGCTTCCACCTGTCCACCCACTTGAATGCGGGAGGGAGTCTTTGGTTTCGGCGGCGGTGGGGGAGGGCCACTATTTCCCAGGATGCCGCCCAGAACTCCATCCGTACTGCCGCCCGGCACGCCGCCCGGCACGCCGCCAACCACACCCGTAGAC
>CALCEB010000163.1 GCA_937900045.1 uncultured Acidobacteriota bacterium | reverse complement strand
GAGATTTCTGCCTGTCTCGTGGGCTCGGAGATGTGTATAAGAGACAGGCAAGGACCTGCTGGCTCTCCGTCCCGGGGCAACAGTTCTCCTCCGCCACCAGATCCAACATCCAGTGCTTCTTTGGGTCGAGGACAAGAAACTATATACGGCCCTGCCTGTCCGGTCACGGCAGCAACGCGGGGCCATGGTCCAACAACAGTTGTCGATTTCCCAGGAATCTGAAAAAGGAGCGGAATGAATACCAAAACGGCATCTCAAAATTCGGCGGTTCTTGATTATCCGCAAAATTGGGTGAAGTGCATCGCGGAGGCCATCGAAAGGATTGGCGGCGCACCGGTCACGGTGACGGAACTCTCTGCGAAGGAAGGGCAGGACCTTTTCACCGCCAACTCTGTCAGCGGTCTCTGGATGCGCTTCTTTGCCGGCAAGTCCGGCGAGCAGGCATTCCTGATTTCCCAGGAAGATTCCGTGCGCCTCGCTCAGGCCATTGCCGTGGCTCCTCCCGAGCCTCATGCGGCCCTTGCCGAGGAGAATCGCGATGCTCTGATGGGATTCTTCCAGCAATTGGCCACGACGTTGCCCGTCCCGGGGATTGGAGCTGAGCCTGAATTTTCCGGTTATGAGCGGCCCTCCTGGCCGGTAGCGGCTTTGGCGACGTTCCGCTTGAGCACCGCGCAGGGCCCCGTCTGCGTTCTGCACGACCTGATGAGCGAGGACTTTGTCTCGGCGCTCGCTCCCGCCCCGGATCTCCCTTTGGCGCCTGCGCCGGTCTTGATTTCCACCCAGCCCCGGCAGGATTCCAACCTGGAAATCCTCATGGATGTCGATCTTGAAGTGACGTTGCGCTTCGGCCAGAAGCAAATGCTGCTGCGGGACGTCTTGAATGTCGGACCTGGCTCCGTAATTGAACTAGACCAGCAAGTCCATGAGCCGGTTGAGCTCGTGGTGGGAAGGAAAGTGGTGGCCTGGGGAGAAGTGGTGGCCGTTGACGGCAACTACGGGCTCCGCATCACTTCCATTGCCAGCCAGCGAGAGCGGCTGGAATCCCTGGCGCGATAACCACAAGAAATGAAGGATTGAAAATGGCGACACAATTTACCTCTCCAATCAAACCAGCGCCGCAACACTGCGAGAACCCTCTTTGCCCCGGACCTTCCCGTTCCTGGTTCGGCCTACGCAAGCCTCCGCGCGGCATTTGGCTGAACGAGCAATGGTATTGCTGCGCCGCCTGCATGCGGCAGGGCGTGGAGCGCTTCTTCCGCCGCTTTAACCTCTCATCCGCGCGCTGCAGGCCGCTCCGTTATCGCCAGCCGATTGGCTTGCTCATGCATTCGCGTGGCCTCATTACCGATGAACAGCTCAAGACGGCGGTCCAAGCCCAAAAGGAAGCAGGCAGTGGACGGCTGGGAGAATGGCTTATTCATCTGGGCGCTACTACGGAGGAACAGGTCACTGCGACCCTCTCTCTTCAATGGGGTTGCCCCGTCTTTCCGCTCGAACAAAAGGCCCATTTCCTGCAATGGAGCTTCATGGCCCCGTATCCCATCCTGAACGCAGCTCGAGTGGTGGTGGCTCATGGCCAACCTTCCAGCCATACCTATTATTTGGCGTTCGCGGACGGAATCGACCACACCCTCCTTCGAAGCTTTGAGGCGATGTACCAGTGCGAAGCCAAGCCCTGCGTCGCGCAGGGATCCACTTTGAATAGCGCCCTAGTACAGATTGAAGCCGCCGGTGTGCCACCTACCACCGTCGCAGATTGCGAGTACCATCCGCAACCCTTGGCGCAGACTCTTCAGCAGGCCGTTGAGGCCCAGGATGCTGAATCTCTCCGAATTGTTTCCTGTGCGGGATTTCATTGGGTTCGCCTGCAACATGCCGAGACCTTCCACCACATCCTTTTCCCCATCCCGGTGCCGGAAAACGTGCCGGAAGAGGATGAAGTAAACGAGCCGGCGCTCGGTTAACCCAGATTAGTCGCGAGACTTCGTTCGAAAACCGTCGGGTCTCGACGGCAAGATCATGAAGAGTCCTCATTAAGAATCTCCTTATGATGAACAAATTGAGCGTCGCTGTTAAAGCCCGCACCATTTTAGCCGATGACGATGGTTGGAAGGATCATGCTTCCAATTCTAGTGAAAGGCTGAACGGAAGCTCCAAGCGCAGGCTTGCCACGATGGATTACCTCAAGGAAATGCATTCCGCCCGCTGCAGGCCTCTTCCCGAAGAAAGCTTCGCAGCGAACGCAACCGGAATTGAGCTTCCCGCTCTCCCGCCGCAAGTCCAGGAGATGAATCGAATTCTGAGTACAGCGCCCGTGGACCTGAAGCAAGTGGGCAAATTGTCGGAAGACCATCCCCAGATCACCAGCCGGGTCTTGCAGCTTTGCCACAGTTCCCTGTTCAATCTTCCGGAGCCGGTATCGCGCCTTGAACATGCTGTGATCCTCGCCGGAGCAGATAACATCCGCGCGCTTCTGCTGGCCGACGCCATCATGGATTATGCGGCGCGGCGCTTGACCGCGCAGGTGTCCCAGGGATTTTGGTGGCATAGCCTTCTGGTGGCGCAACTGAGCGAGCGGCTTGCCGCGTGGACGGGTGACCAACAGGTGGAACAGGCATACTTTGCCGGACTGCTTCACGACTTGGGGACGTTGCCCATGCTAGCGGCCGCCGGATACGAAAAATGCCCATCCCAAAACCCCTTGGAATGGATAACCGATGTGCCCCAAACCCAACGTCAGCGATTTGGGACTGCCCATTGTGAGCTGGGAAGTCAAATCGGCGTGGAATGGAATTTCCCGCTGCCGTTGGTGGAGGTTTTTGCGGGACATCATGAGCCGGCGAACCACCCGGCGGCTTTCCCGGTTGTCCACATTGTGGCAGTCGCCGAATTTGTTTGCCAGGGCTCGGGCGCCGGATTCGATTCTGAACCGGAATCTCCACCCTCCCCGCCACGGCGCCTGATCCAGCAGACCATAGCGGATTACTTGCCTGACCTGACCGCCAGCGCTTCGCTTCAACTTTCACAAGCTCTCTTGTCGGACATAGCCAGCACAGGCCAGAAACTGAAGGAGAAAGTCTTAGCCGGACCCGCCGTTTAGTCCAATACTGGGTTAACATCACTGGCTTTGGCGGAAAAAGTTGCCAGGAGCATCGATCAAGGTAAGAACTATGAAAGGACTGCGCGTGCTCATTGTGGACGATTCGTCCGTCATGCGAAAGATCATCGAGAGATCTTTGCGGCAGACCGGGATTGAAATCGAAAACGTGATCGAAGCCGACAACGGTATTGATGCTCTGACGATCATGCGGGAGCAACACGTGGATCTGGTCATCAGTGATATCAATATGCCCAAAATGGATGGGCTTGAATTTCTCCGTCAGTGGCATGATGCCGATCCCGCCCGCCGCGTCCCGATCCTGATGGTCACCACCGAAGGTAGCGAGGCCAAGGTGCTTGAAGCCATCTCTCTCGGAGCCAAAGGCTACATCCGCAAACCCTTCACCTCTGACCAGGTGAAGGAACACGTGGCCTTGGCATTGCAATCCTGAAAAACCCCGTAGCAATCTACTCCCTCTTCCTCGAATTAAGACCTGTATGGAAAACCTGTCTCTGCCTTTCTTCTTTCATGGAAGGATATGTTGTTGCCAGCAGCTCTGGGCACCGCATTGAGGCCAGTGGGCTTTTCGGTATGGCTGGTTTCCAGTCAATCCGTGGGAAGCGGGTTGTTACGGCAGATTTAGCGGCATATTAGGCTGTCAGTGGGGGCCAAGGCCGCGGCCCTGGCGCCCACTGGCTGGAACGAGTCGAAGAAAGTGAATCACCTGGCAAGCAGACGGCGGCGGGAGAATGCCAGTCCCAACAAGCCGCTGCCCAGAAGTATCAAAGAAGCAGGCTCCGGGCTGGGATTGATCGCGCCGAGGAGTCCTTGTGTCTGATTGTCGATTCCTGCAGTGAAGTAGAGGGTGTTGGGTGAGAACCCCTTCGCCCCGTTGCCAAAGTAAAGCGACCAAAGGAAATCATTGGTCAGCGGTTGGTTATTGGTTCCGTCCAGGGTTCCCATCCAAGCGCCCGTCATCGGGTTGTAAGCGTTGATCCACCCATTTCCGAAATTTCCAATGAGTAGATCATTGCTGAACTTGCCGAAGTCAGAAGGCGCCATCGTCATGCCCCACGGCACATCGAGGTTGCCCCCCGAGGTGAGTGTGCTCCAATTGTCAGTCGAAAGGTTGTACATGCCGACGAATCCGTCGCCCAACTGGATCACCGGCAAGCCGTTGGCTCCCACCTTGGAATACGCCACAAACAGGTTGCCGTTCATCACGGCTACATTGTAAGGCGCGTACCCCGTTGGCGCGTTGGGATCATTCAACGAACCCATGGACCCAAAGCTGCTGTTGAACTGGTCCACGCCCCCATTCATCTTGAAATCGGCGGCAAAGAGCATGGAGTTGTTATTCACCGTTCCCATGGAAAGACCGGTGTAAACATCCCCAAGGCTGTTATTGTTCACGGCAATCACGGAGTTGGTCAGGCCGCCATTGCTGCCGGGGTTCCAACCGGAAATGGTGCCGTTTAAGTTGCCAAAGATGAAGACAGAGGGAACAGACCCGTTGGGGCCGCCAATGTCAAAACCGTTGGTGGCGTTGAACACCTGGCCGGTGGGACCCTGTGCGGGGCCTGTTCCAAAGGTCGGCACATTAACTACCAGACTCAGCGGACTTCCATTCCCCGTGTAAATGCTTGCAACGTTTTTACCCTGATCTGAAACCCAAAGGGGAGTGCTCGGGCCTTGGGAAACACCCCAGGGGTTGATGAGGTTGGGATCCGTAAACGAGGCGTTGCCTGGGACACTGGAAACAAGATTGGTTTGGTTGTAGTCGCTTTGCGCACGCAACAAGAGAGGGAAGAACAGGTAGGCGGCAAGGAAAACAAAGCAATAACCGATGACCTTCGGATCGAGTCTTTCTTCTTTCACGTTGGTCTTACCTCCTTCTTTCTTTCGGATCAGTCTCGCCCTCCGTCCTCAACAAGCCGGGCATTCCCGCTGGCGGAAGCCGTGATTCCCCTCCTTCAAAAAATTCTACCACTTTCGCGGCGGGTTGGGCGGCCCATCTTTACCCGGACGGTTCACAGAAGCTTTTTGCGAAGACCGGAAGGGCACGTTTTTAACCGTGCCTGGAGTTTCTACATTTCAGGAATCTGCGCGTATCAGCCAAGCCTTCGGAGGCGTCATCCTGAGCGCAGCGAAGGATCACGGTATTTGATCTTTTGTCCGGCAGCGAACTGGACAATCTTCGTGGAGTTTACCCTGAGCAGGTAGCGCAGCGCGGCAATGCCCCAACCAAAAACCATGACACTCCATGACGGTTTCCGGCATGATGTTTGTGAGGAACGTCATCCGGAGGGCGGTCATGGAGCGTTTTTTGAAATAGAGGTGGACAAGTGGAGACAATTCCAAAAAACTGCTTGACACTATACCTAGGTACAGGGTTTAGGCTGAAGGAGTGAAAGCGAGAGAGTGGCATGGCCTTGAAAATTGGTGAGGTTGCCGAGCGAGGAGGAGTAAACCTCCAAACCATTCGTTATTACGAGCGCGAAGGGCTTTTGCCCGAGCCGCCGCGCCTTGCATCGGGTTACCGGATGTTCCCGGAAAAGACGGTACGTCGCGTGAAGTTCATCAAACGCGCACAGGAGCTTGGGTTTAGGCTCGCCGAAATTCGGGAACTATTGTCCCTGCGTCTCGATCACCACCGAAGCAGTTCTGAGGTTCGAGCGCTTGCCGAAGCAAAAATATCCGACATTGAAGAGAAGATTCGCACGCTGAAGGCGATGAAGAAGGCGCTCTCCAGGGTCACAGCGCAATGCTCAGGGTGCGGCCCCGCAAGCGATTGTCCGATTCTGGAAAGCATCGACTCCGGAGAGGTGCTGCAATGACATGGAAGCGGGCGGCGGCGGCTCTTCCCGGTGTTGGCGTTTCCCTGCTTCCGAAGTTGATGTGTCCCGCCTGCTGGCCCGCCTATGCGGGCATTGTTTCGGCCCTTGGCCTTGGTTTCCTGATTTCGGCAAAGTATCTGCTGCCGCTGACGTTCACCTTTCTCGCCATCACCGTTACGGCGCTCGGCTTCCGCGCTTCGCGCCGCCATGGCTACGGCCCTTTCTGGATGGGGCTTGTGGCTGCGGCAGTAATTTTAACCGGAAAGTTTTACTTCGATGCGGCGCAAGCGACGTATGCAGGGATCAGTCTGCTCGTCGCCGCATCGGTCTGGAACAGTTGGCCGCGACGTGCGGCTACAGCCTCCTTCTGCTCTGCCTGCGTTCCGGCAGGAGCGGGCCTTACCCAAAGGAATGCACAAGGAGAAGGAATACATGAGACACAAAATTGAAATCTTCAGCGCCGGTTGCAAGACCTGCAAGGACACAATCGAAACCGTGAAGAAGCTGGCTGGCTCAGAACACGAAGTAGTGGTGCATGACATGCATCAACCGGAGATTGCCAGCCGTGCCGCGCAGCATGGCGTCCGCAGCGTGCCTGCGGTCGTGATTAACGGCAAGCTGGCCGGATGCTGTGCGGGCCGGGGCGTCGAAGAGAATGTGTTGCGCGAAGCGCTTCGGTGATGGCAGTCCTTGCAACGTGAATTAACGCGCGGGTGGCGCCGGCATCGCCTTTTATGTCGGCGACCCTTGTAGCCTCGATGCGATCACCGCTGAAGGAGTCGGGCTACCGGGCGCCAGCCCCGCTTGCCACAGATTGGGGAGAAGCGTATACATCAGAAGCAATGGATGCGCCGCCCGCGAGCCGGTTCGGTCAGAAATGCCTTTGTACCATATGAAAGTATACTTACATATAGTGGCGCCAAACGTAAATGCGGTTACACGCGCTACAGGTATTACTCTATTAAATCGCTGGGCGCACCGTCAGGGCATGGCTTCAGCCATGCCGTTGGCGGTGGTCCCGAGAATTCGGGCTTTAGCCCCTGAGGCCCTCAGCGGCTAAAGCCGCTTCTCCTTCCTTTGGGATTTGGCAGGGCTGAAGCCATGCCCTGACGGCGCCTGATTCAACCTAACAAAGTAAGACAAGGGGACCGATTCCCCTGGCAATTAGGATAGGGAGAATCGATTCAGTTCGCTTCTCCCCCAACCTGGCGGGCGGAATTCGCCCAGTTGGCGCGCATCGTGTTGCGCACGCATTCGCCACCTCGAATACCGTACATTGCCCACATCCCAACCCATTCGCTGATGACCGGTTCAAACCCACTCCTTTTCCCGATGTGGCAAAATGCCTCACTTTTGGCAAATTCTTCATGGACGCAGCCCGATTTTCCCCCGTGACTGATTGAAATTACTGTCACAAAAATTTCTTGTCTCATGGGTCTCACTTGTCTCCCTTGTCTCATTGCCTCGTGCTAAGTTCTGCCCGAGGATGGTGAGCCTTCCATGCCGCTACCGAAATCGCTAACTCTGACCCTGGCGCCGTGGAGCGGTTGGAAAAGGGTGGAGCGGCTGGGACCAAACCGCGAATCCCCTTTGTTATCAAGCAGCCGAATAGCGCCCAAAAGCGTACTATTGCAGATTCAAAAGGCAGCAAGGAATAGGCAACGGGCAGGTGCGCCTCCGCTCATTATGGACGCTTCAGGTTTGCCTTGCCGGGTAAGCCCGGCAGGCTTTGCCCAGTCAATTGGGCAACGCGGCGCCGCGTTCATTAAAACGTCTTATCCGGGGAAACAGTTGGCCATTTCCAATCGGCTGAATTCAAGCCATTTGCAGATTAAGAAAATCCCAATCTTTTTTGGCCCTAAAGCTGCATTGGAAGGTGCGGGGTGAAAAGCCTATGGACAGTGGATTCTATGCGGCGCTGACGGGTCTGGTGGCGAAGTCCGACGCGCTGGACCTGACAGCCAACAATTTTGCCAACATCTCAACCACCGGTTACAAAGCCCAACACGAGTTCTATCACGCCTTGGAGGCCGCGCCTAGCGGCCCTATCAGCCCCTTGACGCAGGCGGTGGACAATTACGGCGTGTTGGGTGGCGCGGACATTGACTTGAAAGCGGGATCGCTCAAGCCCACCGGCAATGACCTGGACGTGGCGCTGGGAGGATCGGGATTCCTGGTGGTGAAGACCTCAGCTGGATACCGCTACACGCGGAATGGCAACTTGCAACTGAGTCCGAAAGGCGAACTGCTCTCGAGCCAAGGCGATCCGGTGATGGGCGTGATCCCCGGCAAGAAAGAACCGGGACCCATCACGGTGCCTCCCGGCAAGATTACCATCAGCCCCAGCGGAGCGATCTCCTCCGGCGGAACAATGGCCGGGCAGCTCAAGCTGGTGGATTTTCCGCACGGCACGCCGCTTTCCATGGAAGGCAGCAGCTACCTTACTGCGCCCGCGCAAAGCGAGGTTCCGGCGAAGGAACCTGACCTTCATCAAGGCGCGCTGGAATCTTCAAACGTGAACCCCATGCAGGGCATGGTGAGCCTGGTCATGCTGCAAAGGCAGTTTGATATGATGCAGAAAGTCGTGACCACCATCGATAAGGATTTCAACAGCACCGCCATCAGTCAATTGCCCAACGTGCAATAGGAGAAAAAATCATGTATCGTGCCCTCTATACCGCCGGAAGCGGCATGTCCGCCCAGGACCTGAACCTGGAAAATATCGCCAACGACCTGGCTAACGCCAACACCACCGGATACCGCCAGCACCGGCTGCAATTTCAGGACCTGGTCTATCAGGGCTTGGTGGTGCCCGGCTCCGCCATGACTCAGCAAACCACCATTCCATCCGGCCTGCAGGTGGGCTTGGGGGTGCGGCCCGCCAGCTCGGAAGTGATCACGACGGAAGGCAACCTGACGAACACGGGCAATCCCTTGGACTTGGCCATTCAAGGTGATGGATTTTTCCAAGTGCTGACGCCGAGCGGCCAGATCGCTTACACGCGGGATGGCTCATTCCACCTGAACCAAACCCGGCAGATTGTGGACTCGGATGGCAATCCCATTCAACCCGCGATCACCATTCCTGCCAATGCCACCAGCATCAGCATCGGCAGCGACGGCACGGTGACGGTGCAGGAACCGAACCAGGCGCAAGCCGCGCAAGTCGGCTCCATTCAGCTCGCCTTGTTTCCTAATTCCGGCGGCCTGATGAACACCGGCAGCAACCTCTATCTTCCGACCACGGCTTCGGGCGAGCCGGTGGTGGGGGCTCCGGGAAGCGCCGAAGGCATTGGCACTCTGCAGCAGGGAATGCTGGAAGCGGCCAACGTCAATGTGGTGGACGAATTTATCCAGATGATCCTGGCGCAGCGGTCTTACGAGGCCAATTCGAAGGTTGTCCAGGCGGCCAACCAGATGTTCCAGGAGTTGAACAACCTGCCGCAATAAGCCAAAGCCTGCCCGTCCGCATTGAGGGTTGGCGCCGCGTCAGGATAAAATTCATGATCCCGATCTCTCGCCATCTCAAAGCCGCTCTCACTCTGGTCGCCGCTGCTGCCGCAGGCATGCACCTAGTTTGGGCAGCAGATGCAAACCTGAAAGTCAAAATTCGCAGCAACGCCGTCGTTCGCATGAGCGAAGTCATGCTCTCCGATCTGCTTCCGGACAGCGCTCCTGAATCTTTGAAATGCCTGGCAGCGAAAATCGATCTTGGCTCTGCGCCTCAGCCTGGTGTAGCGCTCCATGTGAGCCACGCACAGATTCAAACGGCCATTGAAGACCAGCCGGAGCTTTCCCGGAAACTCTTTATCCCAGCTTCTGTCGAGATTGAGCGATTTCACCGGGCGCTTTCGTCAAAAGAAATCGTGGATGCATTAAACGCCGAAGCGGGACGCCGCGGGCTGAAAGGCGACGATCCTCTCGAACTGGCCGGAGTCGAGTTAACTGCGCCAGTAACCGTGACTACCAACCACCCGAATCTGCGAGTCATCAGCATCCAAACGGACGCGTTGCGCCGCACCACCCAATTCCGACTGGTGGCCGCACGTGAGCCAGGCCTTGTTCCCTTTGCCGTTATTGTTCCGCGTCTGGTGAAATTTCCTGGATTCAAACCCATAAGAGCAAAGGGCACAGCAAGTTTGCCAGCGCCCGGAATCGCCAATCCAGGCGCGGCATTGCGTGCGGCTTCCGAATCGGGCACCGCTTCAAAGTTCGTTCCGTTCCAGCCACCGCAGCCCAAACCCATCCTAGTGGAGCCCGGCGCCTTGGCCACGCTGCTCGTGACCGGTAAGGGCTTCACGATCAAAGCCGTCGTTATTCCCTTGCAGGAAGGTTCGTTGGGCCAGCAGATTCGCGTCAGGAGCTTGACGACACATCGGGTGCTCAGCGCCGAAGTAACGGGCCGGAACAGTTTACGGTCCATTCTTTGATCGAGGATCAGTTTATGAAACTTCGTCTTTCACTAACACGATTGAGTGCCAGCTTGCGGCTGGCAAGTCTGGGCTTAACGGTACTGATGCTCGCGCCGGGAGCGGCCCTGGCCCGACGCAAGAAGGCCAAGGCGCCGTCCACTGACGAAACCCTACAGCAATATATTAGCGCCGCGAGCTCAGGCGTGAAGGGACCGGTGCGGCCAATGGGTAGCCTTTGGACTTCGAATGGACCCTTTTCCAGTATGGGGCGAGATGACAAAGCCTACCGCACGGGAGACACCCTGACCATCAACATTCTTGAACAACTCACTGCGGCAAATTCCAGTAATGTAAAGTCGCAACGTAGCTTTTCAGCCAACTCCGGCATTGGAGCTTTCTTTGGGATTATCCCGCCCAACAGCGGCCTTCAGAACATGTTTTCACCACAATCGCAAAATGCTCTGAATGGGCAGGCGCAAACCGCTTCTTCTTCGCTTCTGAATACGAGCCTGCAAGGGATGGTGATGGCTGTTTTGCCGAACGGCTACCTGGTGGTTCAGGCCGACCGGGTGGTGAAGATGGATAATCAGTGGCAACACGTGATCCTGCGCGGACTGGTCCGCCCGGACGATATCGCCCCTAACAATTCCATCCCTTCCGGCGCCATTGGCAACCTCGAAGTGGAAGTTCAGGGTAAGGGCGTCATCAGCGATGGCGAACGCCCACCCAATAAATTGGTGCGATTCATCCTGAGAGTGGTGGGGTTCTAAATAGCCATGAAAAAAGCGTCCGCAACTCTAATTCTGTTGGCCATCCTGACGGGGATCACTCGTGGCTTCAGCGCGGATACTCCGCCGCGTAAGGCCACCATTGGAGACATTACCAGCGTCGAGGGCATCCGCGACAATCCCATTATGGGTTACGGCCTGGTCGTGGGATTGAACGGTACGGGTGACCAGCAACAAGACATCTTCCCCATCCAAACCCTGACTAACATATTGCAAAAGATGGGCGTGCAAACGCCGTCCTCGGTTGTGATTACGCGCAACGTGGCCAGCGTCTTCGTCACGGGTATGTTACCGGCTTTTGCTCATCCTGGTACGCGGATTGACGTAAATGTTGCTTCCACTGGCGACGCCAAGAGCCTGCAAGGCGGAGTGCTTTTGATGACCCCGATTTACGGCCCAGACGGCAAAACTTATGCCGTGGCGCAGGGACCGCTGGTCATTGGCGGTTACACCGCAGGGGCGAATGGCACTTCGGTTACGCTGAACCACCCCACCGCCGGCCGCATCCCAGGGGGAGCGATTGTGGAGAAGGAAACCTCGGTTGACATCAGTAACTTGAAGAATATAAACCTGTTACTACACCAGGCGGATTTCGATACGGCGGAGAATACGGCTGCGGCCATTAATCAAGAATTTGGTAAGACGATTGCTCTGGTTATTGATAGCCGAAGCATACATGTGGTGGTGCCCACCGGTCAGGTTGATCCGGTTCCGGCCTTGCTGGCGAGGATTGAATCCACCCCCGTCCAGATTCATGTGCGGGCGAAGGTGGTGGTGGATGAGAAAACAGGAACAGTGGTACTCGGTAAGAGCGTAACCCTTGCCGCTTGCTCGATCATGCACGGAAACCTTGCGGTACAGATCACAACGGAGCTACAAGTCTCTCAGCCTCAAGGGTTTTCCGGCGGGCAGACGACCGTGGTTCCGCAAACCACGGTGCAGGCTCAGGAGTCGAAAGCGAACCGGGTGCAGCTTCATCAAGGAGCAACTGTGCAGGACTTGGTGAACGGACTGCAGGGGATCGGCGCGACTTCACGGGACATTATCGCCATTCTGGAAGCCATGAAGTCAGCAGGGGCGCTCCAGGCCGATCTTGAGGTGCTCTAATGAGTGATTCCTTATTCTCAGTCACTGCCGGCGGTGCAATGGCGGAGTTTAACTCGCAGTCTTCGCTGGCCAATATGAACAAGAACCACCAAATTCCCGCCAAGGCAGGGCAGGGCCCGTATGAACAACTTGAGGCAAGTAAGCTAACGCCGGAGGGGCGCAAACTCCTGGCTGGCTGCCAAGAGTTTGAGGGCATGTTACTTACCAAGTGGTGGGAAGGCATGGATAAAACCTTTGGCGACCCCACCGAATCCGAGGATGACGCTGGAGGAGACACCATGCGGCAACTTGGCATCCAGTCGGCCGCAAACGCTATTGCTTCCGAGGGTGGGATGGGCCTTTCTGCATTGATGTATAAGCAGTTAGCTCCGGCTCTCGGTCACAAACCATGACCCTTTGAGGATTGCTTTTCCGCGGATTAAAGTTTTCGAAGCCCTGGTCGATAGACCTCTGTGTAGCTTCGAAAAGGAGGCAGTAATGAAAGTGGACTTCAATAACAATTCGGACCCAATCAGCCGTCAAATTCAGCCCGAGCCGCCCATTCATGGCAGCGCCAGCGGGGCCGGGTCAACAACCGGCTCAGTGCGCGGCGGACAGGGTATCGATACCTCGAATGTGAGCGTCAGGCTCTCCTCGGGATCCCAGACCTACGCGGCCGTTTTGCAAGGCCTTCCCGAAGTCCGGCAGCAGCGCGTTCAGGCTCTGAGGCAGCAAGTCCAAAGTGGCGCGTACACGGTGGACAACCACCAGCTTGGCGAGGCCATGGCGAATGATCTGTTTGGGGCCGCTTACGCTGCGGGCAAGTAAGGCAGCTTGAGGAGAAATTCCCCCGGTTGCAGGGTGAGATGCTCCTCCAAAGAGTCCTGATGTGACTGCTGACGTTCTGCCCCGTCATCAGTTTAGGAATTCATTAAGGGGCGCGGAGAATCCTAGCTCAAGTTCCATTCGTGTTCAAATTCCCAATCAGAGGAGCTTTTCAAATGACGGTTATACCCGCTTCGCAAGCAGTCAGACACCACCCGCAGTGCGGGTGGCTTGATGAGCGTGGCCGCCTCAAAGGCGGTCGCTCAGGCCGCGCGTTTGTGGCCCTGTGGCCCAGCGCGAGGAGGCTTGACAAAAAGCTCCCCCCGCCCGACATTTGCGCTTGGCTGTTCGCCTCGCGAGGCCACAAAGGAGGCAAGACTGAAAGCGTAGGCTGATAGCTTCGACTCGTTGCCGGGAAATTCCAGAGGTTGCCAGAGATTGCTCCACCGCAACGGTCAAACCTCTTCGAGTCTCACTGGTCGAACCAGTGGCTTACCTCTGTGACAGTTATCTATGAGCCGTTGTTTCCCGTTAACGGCAATACCGTGCCACCCGGATCTTCGGCTGCTTCTCAACCGGCCTCAGCAGCGAGCCAGACGGTCTCAGCTCCTGCCACGCAAAATGACGGCGTGACGCTCAGCACGTCCCTGTTGAGCCAGGCGAGCGTCATGCGTTTTCACGAGCAAGGCCAGTGGAGCACGCCGAATGGCGGTCACGGCAGAGGTCAAGAGACTAAGACCATCGGCCAAATCACCGTGGACGGGAAGAATGGCAACCCCGCTAAGACGGTCGATATCGAGCATTTGACGAAGCAAGTTGAATTCCAGGCCCCCGACGGCGGCCCGGCGACAATCATGGAAATGCAATTGACAAGGCGAGTGGTCATAGGTGGCCCGGACGGCCCGCCAACCTCTGGTGGCCCAGTCGGTCCACCTACTTCTGGCGGCCCTGTTGGTCCGCCCACTTCATCGGGAAGCGCCTCTGGCGCTGGTAGCCCGCAAGCCCAAGCGGCAAGCGCCTATGCGTTAACCGGCCAGCTTGCAAGCGGCGGCAATTAAGCATGAAAGGGGGTACGAAGCATGGACGGCATTCCCAGCCTCACCCCCATTCATATTGAACCGGCCAATGAATCGGCGGAATATCCGCCATCTTATGACCGGCGGAAATCCAAAGGGACGAAGCGTGTTCCGCCGCCCCACGATCCCGAAGGCAGAATTCAGGAAGAACCCGAACCCGATGCTGATGAAGGCGAACCACACTTGTTGGATTTAGACGTCTGACGGCCCCTTGAGGCGGCAATCGCCGCCCGAACGTAACCGGCGCGGGAGAACTCGACGGATGGATCAAAAACTCCAAACCATGGCCGAACTGCTGACCCTGCGGTTTCACACTCTCTGCCAGCTTGGCAAAGAGATTGAAGCCGGACAGCGAGCCTTTGTGGCCATGGATATAGAGCAAATCGAGGAACACACCACCCGGCAGGCGGACCTTTGCGCAAAAATCCTGGCGATGAATGAACAGGTTAACACCCACACGGCATGGATGCGCGACGCGATGAGAAACTCGGATACGGACTTTGAACCCTTAAAGAATCTGATCCGCCAGAATGAGTCTGCGCAACTCGAAGTGGCCAGCGCCGCCGAAGCCTTTGAGGATTTCCTGCGCAGTTCCCGCGCCAACCTGAACATCCTTCTGAATGTGAATGCCTACCTGCATGGGACTTACAGCCTCAGCAAAGACGTTCCGGTCCCCGACCCGTTTTTTGAGAGGAGCTGCTGAATTATGGGAGGCATCAACTCCACCCTGAACATCGCCGTGAATTCGCTGATCGCGCAGCAAGGCGCGCTCAACGTCGTTTCCAATAACATCGCCAATGCCAACACCCCGGGGTACACGGCGGAGCGTCCCAACCTGGTGGAACAGACCCCCGTACAGTATGGATCCATCGTGCTCGGCCAGGGCACGGAACTGCAGAGCGTTCAGTCGCTGCGCGATCAAGTGTTGCAGCTCCAGATTGACACGCAGACGCAGAGCCAGGGACAGTTGAACTCCTACCTGGGTGGCATGAATCAGGTACAGTCACTCTTCAACGAAACACAAGGCGTAGGCTTGCAGAACGTGATGAGCCAGTTCTTCAACAGTCTGCAATCGCTCTCCACGGACCCTACCTCCACGCCGTTGCGGCAGGGCGTGCTGAGTGCGGCGCAGAACCTGGTGAACGCCTTTCACACCGCATCGGCCGGGCTCAACCAGATTCAGACTGGCCTGGACCAGTCCGTGGGACAAACGGTGACCCAGGTCAATCAGTTAACCAGCCAGATTGCCCAGGTGAATGGACAGATCGATACATTTACAGGAACCACCAATGATCCCAGCGCGCTCATCGATCAGCGCAACCAACTGGTGAATCAGCTCTCGCAGTTGGTGAATGTCTCTGTCACCAATGCTTCGAGCGGCGCCTTTGAGTTGACCACTTCCAATGGAGCGGCGCTGGTGGTGGGCAACCAGAGCTTCAACCTGTCAACCAAGGGCAATCCTTCGACCGGTTTCCAGGACATTTACACCTCGACGGGAACGGACATCACCTCGACCCTCTCAAGCGGCCAGTTAGGCGGGCTGATTCAAGCGCGGGACCAAAGCATTCCTGCGGCCCAAACTTCGCTGGATACGCTGGCCTACAATCTGACGACCGCCGTCAACACCCAAAGCAAGGCCGGATACGATGCAAATGGCAATGCGGGAACCAATTTCTTCACCCCGCTTTCGGGGGTTGCGGGTTCCGCCGGGCAAATTTCACTGGCCATTTCCGACCCCTCGCTGATTGCCGCAAGCTCCGACGGCACACCTGGCAGCAACGGCAATGCCCTGGCCCTGGCTGGAATTCAAAATCAGGCTTTGATCGGCGGCCAGAATGTGACCGATTATTATTCGAACCTTGTGGATACGGTCGGCAACGACGTTTCCAACGCGACGACCCAGCAACAAACCGTCAATTCCGTGCTGACACAACTACAGAACCAGCAAAATTCGCTTTCCGGCGTCTCGATCGATCAGCAAGCGGCGATGTTGGTGCAATATCAAAACGCTTACCAGGCCTCGGCACAGGTTGTGACCGTTATTCAGCAACTCATGCAGAGCACCCTCAATATGGTGTGAGGTAACTATGGGATTAAGAATCGCGCCTGACATTTACACAACGCTGGTGTCCTCCGTGACCCAGGACCAGACGAACCTGAATAATGCGCTGCAGCAAGTCTCAACCGGACAGAGCGTGAATCAGCTTTCGGACAACCCTTTGGCTGCGGCGCAGTTGGTGGGAAACCGCACGGAAATCAGCTCGAATGACCAGTACCTGCACAGCATCTCCTACGTGCAAGGCGCGCTGCAAACGGCCGATTCCACCTTGAACTCCGTCATCAACAGCCTAAACCAGGCCATCTCCCTCGGCGCCGAAGGCGCGAACGGCACGCTAACCGGTTCAGAACGGCAGGCCGTCGCCCAGCAGGTTTCGTCCATCCAGCAGTCCATCCTGGGTCTTGCCAACACCTCCTACGAAGGCAGCTACCTGTTCGCCGGCACGGCCACCAACAATCCTCCTTACGTTTCTGACAGCACTTCGCCCTCCGGCGTAACCTAACCAGGGAAACAATAAGACGAATCAGGTAGCCATCGGCGCCGGGCAGACGGCGTCCATCAATCTTCCCGGCAGCTCCATTTTCAATGCTCCGGGCGCGGACGTCTTCCAGGCTTTGCACGATCTGGAGACAGCTCTGAATACCAACGGCAACATCAGCGGCGCCACTTCGGAAGTCTCCGCTGCCATGCAGAGTGTGGATACGCAACGCACGTTCTATGGCAATACGGTGGATCAGATGAATACGGCCACCACCGATCTCAACCAAGAGCAACTCCAGCTCCAGGCGCAGCAAAACACGCTCATCGCCGCCAATCCCGCAACCGCCATCAGCAACATGGATCAGGCTGATGTCACCTTGCAGGTCGCGCTTTCCGCCTTCGCCAAAATCTCGCAGAACACGTTGATGAATTACATCAAGTAGCCGCGCCGTCACCACCGTTCTGGGGACCAGAGTAGGAAACCGTCATTCCCGCGTAGGCGGGAAGCTACCACGCCGCCGCTTTAGAAACCCCTCTTTCCCGCACGACCCACTCTCGAAACCGTCATTCCCGCTTGCGCGGGAATCCAGCACTAAGACAAGTCAATGAGCCGACTTGATGTAACGGAAATGCTGTAGGTATCGGCGACCGAGCCCTGTGCGACTCCCGACGGTGACCTTTAGGCAAAATTCAGCATCTATATAGACTTGCGCAGGTAAAATAATGAGGGGAATACTAACCACCCGGAGAATCGATGCCCAGAGAAAGCTTCGCAGCCGCTCACGCCGGCGGCCTTGCTGCCATCACGCTGTTTGTTTTGATAACGCCTTGCGGCTTGGTTGGCCAGCAACCGGCTCCAACGCCATCGGCGCAGCCCGCCGCGCCTTCTGCACCCGCACCCTCCGATCAGCAGAAGAAGCCTGAAAAGAAAAAAAAGAAGAAATCGGATTTCCAATACGCCAAAGACCGCGTGTTCTGGGTGGCGCCCAACTATCTGACGGTGGAAGATGCCCAGCAGCCTTTTGTTCCCATGACCTCGCGGCAAAAATTCTTCCTGGCGTCCCGGGTTTCCTTTGATCCTTTCGCGTTTCCGGAGGCGGCTATTCTGGCCGTGACCAACAGCAAAAATACCCGCCAATGGGGAAACAGCGCCGGCGGTCTGGCCGAGCGATACACGGCGGCGTTCGCCGATGAAACCATCAGCACCTTCATGAAGAAAGCCGTCATGCCCAGCGTTCTGCGCCAGGACCCGCGCTATTTCAGGCTGGGCAAGGGAAACATCTTTAAGCGAACGGGCTACGCCTTCAGTCGTGTTTTGCTCGCGAAAAACGATGCCGGGAATTGGACGTTTAATTCCTCCAACCTCATCGGCACGGCGATGGGCGCCACCATCTCCGACCTCTATTATCCTGCCCCGGATCGCACTTTCGGGAATACGCTAAGCCGGTGGGGGACACAACTCGCCGTCAACGCCCTCGACAACTGGATGAGGGAATACTGGCCGGACATCCGCCAACATATCTTCCACAAATGACCGGGAAAGCGGGAGAGTTCTTGCCGGGACGCTGCTTCGATCGTGCGTTGCGAACGGTAGGGGCACGGCTTGCCGTACCCTCACCATTTCCGAATAGCCAATTGTGTAGGGCAAACCCTACCCCTACGCGTCACTAAAGAGGGATGGAGCTGGAAGCGCAGAGTTTCTGGACGGCGAAACTCTGCGCTACCTTTTGGAGATGTACCGCGTGCGATTCCGGCCGATGAGAACACCCGCGTTTGGGGAAGAAACTGCAGAACCTTCAACTGCGCATGCCTTGCTCTGCGCGCCACAACGGCTATGACAACGACGCCGTTGACACGGGCGGCTACTTCGTAAGAAAATCGGAATGTAGGAAATATTAATGGCCAGGACGAAACCAATCATCGAAGAAGCAGTCCGGCTAGGAGCCAAGCACCAAGTCACCATTCCTCACCGTATCTCCAAGGCTCTCAAGCTGAGGAAGGGCGACCACATGCTCGTGCGGCTGGTCGGCGGGCGAGTCGAAATGGTGCCGTCGGCGCTCGTCCCGAAGAACCAACTCTGGTTCTGGACTCGCGAGTGGCAGAAGAAGGAGCGAGAGGCTGACGAGGATATCGCTGCAGGGCGGATCAAGGAGTTCCCCTCCGTTCGGGACCTGCTCGACGACTTGAGAGCTTAATCTGAGCTAACGGGGTTCCATGGCGCGGCCAAGCGAGAAACCTGGCACCGTGCGGCTCGCAATATCCCGCACAGAGTCCTTCGCCCGCGATTTCAAGAACCTGCCCCGAGAAATCCAGCAACGTGCAGAAAAGTCTATCTTCCTGCTCGCCACGAATCCCGCACATCCTTCCCTACGGACCAGGAAAATGAAAGGACTGGAAGATATCTGGGAAGCAAGCGTCACCATGTCCTACCGCATCACCTACCAGCGCGCTGGCCAAGCACTGATCCTCCGTCGTATCGGTACCCACGACATCCTCAGGCGCCAGAGTCACTGATATCCAGGCCGCCTACCACCGCAGGCGCACAAGATTCCACTCCACGGCCCCCGCCCTCGCTTTGCTTAGCCTGCCCTGAGCTTGCTCAAGGGCCACTGGACTGGGGTGGATGCAGACGAACCAGAGACCCGATATGGGCTGGGGATTGACCTCGCCGGGCGCAGTCGATTCAAAGTAGCTTTTCCAGGTCTTCGGGACTCAACTCGGCATCGCGCAGAATGCTCCTCAGAACTTCGGGTGGAGAATCTTCGAAGCGTGAAACGGAACCGTAGCCCTTTTGCCTGCCGCATTCTTGTAAATCTGGTGGCTGCCGCTCTGCCGGGCGAGTGAGAATCCAATTCTCTCCAATACGGCGGCAATCTCGCGGGCTGTGAGGCGTGGCAACTTCGGCATCAGACGGCAATTTCAACGGTCGAAAGGCTCACAGATACCTTTTGCGAAATTTCTTCGCCGTCAGCCAAACGATCCTCGACGTGCAACCGGATGGCGTCCTTGATGTTCGCAATCGCCTCTTCGTAGGTCTCCCCCTGGCTGTAGCAGCCCTGAAGCGTGGGGCAGGTGACGAAATAGCCGTCTGGGTCGCTCTCAACGATGATGGGAAGCGTCAGGTGTTGCATGCCAGAAGTATAGTCCTGTTACCGGACAAACGGCAAACAGTCTCTGCGAATCGGCCCAAGTACCCGGCGGGGTGGCGAGGGTACAGGATGGCGTGCCAGTGGTCGGGCCGGAACACCCAGGCCGTCAGCATGAAGCGTTGCGCCGCGCGGCGGGATTGAATCGCCCCGCCAGTCTACCGAATTCCGGTTCGCCGAGATGGCATCGCCTATGAAACAGCGGGCAGGTCACAAAGAAAAAGCGGTCGCAGTGCACCTGGCGTCGAAGACGTGACATCAGGCCGTATTGTAATCGACGTCGGCAAGAGAAAAACCGCAGAGTTTGAGATACGCAAACTCTGCATTGCAATATCGTAATTTCTTGTTTTTTTAACAAACATTTTTC
>CALCEB010000162.1 GCA_937900045.1 uncultured Acidobacteriota bacterium | reverse complement strand
CCCGCTGAAAACCGCATTAATCGCCCTCTCTGCCAGATTCCTGCGCAGAGCCCAAACTTGTTTGGGTGGTTCGTCTTATGGTGTTATTACAATTAGATGAACACCGAACCTCGTGGACCTCAAGCCTCGCGTCTCCGCCAGCGCAAGTTTGAACTGATGCGCCGCTTCCCTATCCCCGACGATCTACTGCCCGGCTCTCTCTCCCTCAGCCATCTGCGCTGTGGCAAGCCCACCTGTCATTGTGCTGAAGGAGAGGGCCACCCGGTCTGGTCTCTCACCTTCATGGTGAAGGGGAGAAAGCACGTGCAGCATATTCCTAAGGACTGGGTGAAGGATGTTAAGCAGCGGGTCGAGGCGGGGCGGGAGCTTCAAGACGCGGTGCGGGAAGTGCTGGCGGCCAATGCGCAGCTTTTGGTCCTGACGCGCCAGCAGCGGAAACGGAAGCGCCGATGAGAGGCCCCACGCCGCCGGAATTTGACGTGATTGCCAACACGGTCGCAAATGCGGTTAGACTGAAGGAGAACAGATCCGTACGGTGCTTACAGGAAGGGGTTTTCGATGTGCAGGTCCCCGAACCGCTGGCCGTCCTGCAGGTCCTCGCTGTAGAGGATGCTGCACTGGCCTTCCATCGCTGCGGCGACAATCAGGGAGTCAAACCAAGGATAGACGATACCGCTCGCACCGGCGCAGGGCCTCTCCGTAAAGGGCCTGTGAAGAGTGGATGGCCATCAGCGGGCGAAAAACCGTTGACAGGTATTGTTCAGCCTCGGCAGAGGTTATGGGTCGCGCGAAGCGCCGGAGGGCAACGTTGAAGAACTCCTGTGCCACCTGGAAGCTGACGATCCCCTTCCGCGTTTCGACGGCCCGCCGCGCCTTCGTCGGCGCGCTTCGGTCAAACGAGTAAACGAAGACCGAGGTATCCAGGAAGAACCTACCGCTCATTTATCTCGTCCGGCATCTCACCCCGGGTGAAATGGTGGCCAGCCTTGACGTGGCGCAACCGCTTCATCAGGGCTTCGACCTCGCGCCCGCTCCCGGATTGCGCGGTAAATTGGAGTAACCATTCACGGAAAGCCGCATTGAGAGTCTTGTGCTGGGCGCGGGCAATAAGCCTCGCCTGCTCGATCAGGTCCTCATCGGCACTGAGAGTTACGTTTTTCATGCGTTTTCAGCGTACACGAGAATATTGTTAACTGCGAATCCAGGGAACCCCGCGGGTAGCGGCAGACACCCTATGATGCCTGCGACCATCAGCATCGAAGGATCTCAGGCATGGGACTTTGGCGGCGCGTGCTGGGTGATTAGCAAACATTTTAGAAGATGCATGCCGGGGCCAGCCAGCAGGTTCAAGGTAATGGCAATGGAAGGGCGCGGCGAGAAAGAGTATAGTAGCTCAAGATATTCGGAGGGATGGGCAACAATCGCAAGCTAAAGGGTCACACCAGCCCGCGCTTCGGCCGTAATTCATTCATCGCGCTGGCAATCACGTTTGCGGTTCGCATACGTCCTAAAGGCGGGGTGTATGCACCACGTGCGGTTTAAGATTGACAGAAAGGAGTGTGCAGAGAGATGCGCAAGCGAGAACCTGAAGCTGACCGAAGCGAGCGACACTCAAAGGACAAGGCTGCTTCCGCGAGCGCGGACCAGGTGTCGGCGGAAATTGAAGGTGAAAGCCAAACAAAGGGCGCGGGCGGCAAGCGTCGACGGAGAAAGAGGGGAGGGCCGAGAAATGCCGAGGGGTCGGCTTTTAGCCGGTCCGGTAGTTCTGTCAAAGCCAAATACCCGAGGCACTCCATCGAAAAGGCGCTCAGAGTCCCTCGCGCCATCCTAGACCAAAACGCTGGCAGGGAATGCACCGAAAAGGAGGCCGCTGGTTTCGTTGGCCTCGGGTCTCCAGCAGGGCCATTTGCTGTTGAAGTCAGTTCGGCGATCAAGTACGGATTACTTGAGAGGCCGGGCAGCGGGAAAATAAAACTCACGGAGCTAGCGAGAAAAATCCTCCGCCCTCAGAACCAAGACGAAGAACTACAAGGATTTCGGCAAGCGGTTTCGAAGGCCCCGGACATTTCCGACGTTTACAACCATTACAGAGATGAGAACCTCCCAGATGCGCAGTTCTTCGACAACGCCCTCGTCGACACCTTCAAGATTCCCCAAGAGAAACTCACTGAGTTTAAGGAAATATTCTACGAGACTCTCAAGACTGCGAAACTACTCGAAGAGCATGACGGCAAGTATAGAGTTTTGGACTTCTCAAAGGACGCCGAAAAAGGCGGCACAACCTCGGAGACCCTGAGGAAACTGGAGAAGTCTGTGACGGTAAGCGCTAATGATACGTGCTTCGTTGTGATGCCGTTCGCGCCACCCCACGGCGCTTACTATTTACAAGTCTACGAGCCGGCTATTAAAAAAGCTGGACTGAAACCAGTAAGGGCCGATAGCGAAATATTTGGGGCGGGCAAGATTATGGATCAGATTTGAGGGGGATCACCGGGGCAAAGGTCCTGGTTGCGGAACTCACTACGAAGAACCCAAACGTATTTTACGAGCTAGGTCTCGCTCACGCCCTGAAGAAGCCCGTGGTTCTTGTGTCCTCGAATGAGAAGGACGTACCATTTGACCTGCAGCCGATCAGGGTAATCTATTACGACGTCAATGACCCTTTTTGGGGAGATAAACTGCTAGACAAAGTTGCTGAGAACATTCTTTCCGCCATTAAGAAGCCAGAAGAAGCGATCTTCAAGGGTCTGGAATCATGAAGCTGCCGAAACCGTCCGAGCCTCGATTGAGCAAAGCCGAACTGGACCGGCTCGTGGAAGAAGCGACGGTCGATTGTTATAACGAATCGGAACAGGTCACGGGGCTTTACACCATGATCGAGGACAACCTCCGGCTCCCGTTTGAGACGGAGGTCCTCGGGGTTCCTGTGACGGTGACGGGAATTGACATCACGGAAGATGATCAAATTGTTGCTGTCTGCAAGCGCGGCGGCTTGAGGCAGAAGCTGCCGATCCTGGACCTGCCATTACCAAACTCGCGGCCCGCCGGCTCTGAGTGGATCGACGCCTACCGCCATTGGGCGCGCGGCGGATAGCATCATCTCCTTCCCAGCAGCCAGATCACGCCGACGCCGTTAGAAATGCCTCGACATCCAAGCTGACCCACTACCAGTCCTATGGGTAGTGTCTCAGTTTGCTGTAGCGGCGCTCTATGAGCGCCGGAAACCGTTGAAGATACAAGTTCGGCGCTCATAGAGCGCCGCTACAGCAAGCAAACTGAGACACCACCGTCCTATGCGGCGGCTTGACATTCCCCGTCCCGAAGTCTAGTGTTGTGGGGCGTATGGACTACCAGAAATACATCACCATCGAGCCCGGCAAGCGTGGAGGCAAACCCTAGTATATAGATTCATTAAAACGTTTACATATTTACGGGTTGATGGTAGTCAGG
>CALCEB010000161.1 GCA_937900045.1 uncultured Acidobacteriota bacterium | reverse complement strand
CTCCGCCCGCATGGTGGGCGTGATTTCCACGTGCTGACGCAGGTAGAGTTGGTATCGTTGGATGACACTGGAAATTTCCCTCATCAGCTCGCGCCGCAGTTGCGAAACAACCTCGGGCTCAGGGGGCGCGTCCGGCGTGGCGGCGAGCTGGGTGAAGAGACTTTTGATCAAGGCGCCCCGCATGGTGGGAGCCGCGCCGTAAACCCAATCGAGAAAGGTTTCCGCACCGCCAAAAACGCCAGCCTCGGCGCAATCCTTGAGCTGCTCCAGCAACTCCAGCAGTTTTTGGAATTTCGCGGCCGATTCCTCCTGCCACATCACGCCGAGGGCGAGCGCGGCCGGATCCAACTGGGGGCTGATCTGCTGAGAAATCTCCAGACTTCGACGTTGCCGCTGGGTTTCCAGTTGTTGCACGCGGCGGGCCAACAGAGCGGCTTGGCCGCGTTCCAGACGCTGGCGCTCCCAGCGCCGCGCGGCGAGGTCCTCCACCAGCATTTCGGCGGCGCGAGTGGCGGGCTGGTAGGAGTCGAGCAGGCCCTGATGGAGGCGCGTAAACTCCTCCGGGTCCTCACCCAACTCCGCCATGCTGGTATAAATCGTCCGCAGGCTGGAGTTGCCCTTCCCGGCGTAGCGCCCGTGCCGGAGGCGATTGCGGGAGACCCGCAGCTTGCCGGCAAACGTGCGCGGCCCCGTGGATTTCCGGGCGTTGCGCCGGTTGGCGGCGATCCGTTTGGGACTTGACACAGGGCCGGGCGCGGCGGCGCCGGGTTGAACATCAATGAGCGTTGATTCGTCCATGACAAGAATCCTATTGGAGGTCTATTACTGATATTATAATATATGATAAGTATCTGATTGTCAAGGAGTTTTTTGGATGGCTAGTCCCAATACTGTTCACTTAAGGTCCGGTCGAGAATAATGCACACAGTTGAACCAGAGCCCCTCACCCGCCGCTTCGCGCCCCCCTCTCCCCGCTGGCGGGGAGAGGGCCGGGGTGAGGGGTCCGGCGACGCCTCTGAGATCAAGATCATGAAACTCGCCTTAACTGAACAGTATTGTGGCTAGTCCGGATTATTCACGAACTCCCGATAGGGGACCGTCAGGGCACGGTTAAAACCGTGCCCTTCCGGTCCTGCAAGGGTACTTCATGAATAGTCCAGGTTAGGAGGGACTTCGCCTTCTACGAATCACCCGGGTAACCTCTTTGCTGTCACGTTCGTCTCCGGCTGGCTAACGAAGCGGGTCGCCGCCACCGCAGAGCTTCCCTTTATGGGCGCCGCTTGGAGCCAGGTTCACGTCTTTGTAACACTCTTTTAACCTTCCCAGGCCGGTGATGGGATATTATGGATTGGCAACAAAAGTTGTTGGATGCCGGCAGACACTTCCTCTCACTCCATCAATACTGGGAACGTTGTGACTTGGCCAGACTGTTCCAACCCCTGACCAGAGGCTCGTATGATGCTCAAGCCAGTTCGCCTCCATCCATGGCGCGTCGTCGAAGGCGCACGCTGGCGTGGGCGTGTCTTTTTTCTGAGCCTGATGTTTGGAATGCTCTGGATCCGGGGCTTGCACGCGCAGGATGTCCCGCTGCCGGAGGCTCCCAACAGCGCCGACCCCACCACCGTTTTTGCTCATCCGCTGTCCGGCAAACTATGGATTTCCGGGCAGATGAACGTGATCAACCAGGGGCACGGATCGTTCCCTGCCGCTTACACAGGCCCGCAGAGCCTTCGGCCATATGCCGAGGATGACACCACGAACGTCTTGACCCTTTACACTGGCTATGAACTCAGTTCAACATCGGACGTCCTGATGGACGTGGAGAGCGCGTCCGGAAACGGCATCAGCAATGCGTTGGGGTTGGCCGGATTCACCGATCTGGACGCGGTGCGCAACCCCCAGTTGAGCGCCACGCCTTACCTGGCGCGGTTGATGATCACCAAAGTCTTCGCGCTGGGCGGAGGCGATGTGGCGAATGACCGGGGTCCTTATTCCCTGGCTACTTCACTACCCTCGCGGCGTATTGTGATGCGAGTTGGGAAATTCAGCCTGGTGGATTTCTTCGACCTCAACGAAGTGGGCAGCGACAGTCATCTGCAATTCATGAACTGGACCATCGACAACAACGGCGCTTACGATTACGCCGCGAACACCCGAGGCTATACGTGGGGGACCGTGGTGGAGTATGACGAACCGCGCTGGGCGTTGCGCTTTGCAGAAGCCATGATGCCCAAGGTTGCCAACGGCGAAAACCTGGATGCGGACCTTTTCCGGGCGCATTCAGAAAACGCGGAATTGGAATTGCGCCGCAGCGTCATCCCCCGCCGCCACGGCGCCCTGCGGCTGCTCTCCTATGTGAATACCGCCGACATGGGAGACTACCGGCAAGCGATCGACGAGTTTCTCGCCGGCCAAACTCGTACGCCGGACATTATCGCCACCCGCCAGCAGGGCCGCATCAAGTATGGATTCGGGGTAAACGCCGAACAGGACCTGACGGACCTGGTGCGCGTCTTTGGCCGCTGGGGATGGAACAACGGAACAACCGAATCCTTTTGTTACACCGAAGTGGACCATACGGTTGATTTTGGAGGCGACTTGCGCGGCGATCCCTGGCATCGCAAGTTTGACAGGCTAGGCGCCGCTTATGTGGTAAATGGGATTACGGGCGATCACCGGCGCTACCTTCAGCTTGGAGGGCTGGGATTCCTGCTGGGCGATGGGAACCTCACCTACGGTCAGGAACAGATCTTCGAGACTTATTACACGGCCCATCTCTGGCGTGGGTTCTTCGTTTCTCCCGACTTCCAGCACGTGGTGAATCCCGGTTACAACCGCGTGCGCGGCCCTCTGTGGGTGGAAGCGCTGCGGTTGCATGTGGATTTTTGAGGCAGAACCGCGATTTCAGATGCGTCTTGTCCGACGGTTCAATACGCTGTATTATGGTGCAATATGGATAAACAAACTGTTAGCTTCCGGATGGAGTCAGACAGGTTGCAAGCACTGGATTCGCTCGCCGAGGCGCTCGACCGGGATCGGAGCCATCTGCTCAATGAAGCCGTACGTGTCTACCTGGATGTTCAGGAATGGCAGGCGCAACAAATCAAGGCCGGTATCCAGCAGGCTGATCGGGGCAAATTGACCGGCCATGACGAAGTGAAGAAGATGGTTGCACGGTGGCGCCGCCGGTGATGGTTCGTTGGATGCCCATTGCGAAGGAGCACCTTGCGGCCGCCCATCAATTCCTGTCCGAGCAGAGTCCCCAGGCAGCGGACGAGATCATCGATCTCATCCTCTCAACCGTGGAGGCGCTGAGTCGTCATCCCCGGTTGGGGCGGCAACGCCGTGTTGAGGGAACTCGAGAATTGGTAGTGGCCGGCACGCCTTTCATTGTCGCATACCGCATTCGCCGCGACCAGGTGCATGTCCTTGCGGTCTTGCACGGCGCCCAACGATGGCCAGATCACTTTTGATCCATGTCCGTGCTTGCGGGTTTGACACAGAGGCGTCCAACACCCACAATAGTCGTTAGGAGGGTTCCCATGCCCACCGTAACTGCCGAACCGGCCTTGCACGAAGCCCTTTGGTGGGAGCCGCTTGCCGAAGGCAAGTTGCACTGCTACCTCTGTCCGCGCCATTGCCACATTGGCGAAGGCCAGCACGGGTTTTGCTACATCCGCAAAAACATGGGCGGGAAGCTCTACAACCTGGGCTACGGGCAGCCCGCGGCGCTGCAGATCGATCCCATTGAGAAGAAGCCGCTGAACCACTTTCTGCCCGGCACCCGCATCTTTTCGATGGGTACAGCCGGCTGCAATATGGGTTGCTTCTTCTGCCAGAATTGGGACATTTCCAAGTCCAAAGCTGACCAGGTGAGGTCGGTTCATCTGGAGGCGGAAGCGGTGGTGCTCGCTGCCATTGAGAATGATTGTCCTTCGCTGGCTTTCACCTATAATGAGCCTACCATCTGGGGCGAGTATGTGATGGATATTGCACGGGTCGCGCACGAAGTGGGCCTGAAGACGGTGATGGTGACCAACGGCTACATCACGCGCCAAGCCCTGTTTGACGTTTATCAAAATATTGATGCGGCCAACGTTGACTTGAAGGCTTTTACTGAAAACTTCTATGGCAAAGTCACACTAACCCACCTTGCGCCCGTGTTGGAGACGCTGAAGACCCTTCGCCAGGAAACCAGCGTGTGGTTTGAAATCACCAATCTCATGATTCCGTCACACAATGATTCCCAGGATGAAACGCGGCAACTTTGCAGTTGGATTCTTGACAATCTGGGTGATGACGTTCCACTCCATTTCACCGCGTTCCATCCGGATTTTAAGCTGCGCGACAAACCCAACACTCCGCCGGAGACTTTGCGCCGCGCGCGCCAGATCGCGATGGAAATGGGCTTGAAGTTTGTCTACGAGGGCAACGTTTATTCCGAGGGTGGAAACACGATTTGCCCTGGCTGCAAGCAAGCCGTCGTCAAGCGCTGGTGGCACCGGGTGAGTGGCGTTCGCATTGACCCAGCGGGGCGTTGTGAAAATTGCGGTATCCATATTCCCGGCCACTTTGAGGCTCCGAAAATGCCCAGCCGAAAGCAGATCGAGGCCTTGCGGGAACGCTAAAGGGTTGCGAAATCCCATTCGTCGTCTTATTCGGGGGCCGGAAGGGCACGGTTTAAACCGTGCCCTTCCGGCCCTACACGTGAGCTTCATGAATTAACTGGGTTAAGGTCGAGGTAGGAAAACATCACATGAGTCTCCAAACCCAACAGACGGCGCTTGATCCCAGCCGGCAATTGCTGCGGCATACTGTGGCAACCCTCGCCTATCGAGGCGCCAAGATGCTGCGCGGCGCGCCTGCGGGATTCGCCGAGTTTCGCGCTTCCGAAGGGACTCGAACGCCGGGGCAGCTTCTGTCGCATATTGGCGATCTGCTGGATTGGGCGCTCGCCATGTCCCAGGGTAAGCACGAATGGCACAACTCCGCCCCATTGCCGTGGCAAGAGGGCGTCCAGCGGTTCTTTGCCGCTCTCCAGGCTTTCGAGGATTACTTGGCGTCCAGCCAGGTGTTACAAGCTCCTGCTGAACGCCTGTTCCAGGGCCCGATTGCGGATGCGCTGACTCACGTGGGGCAGATTGCCATGCTGCGGCGCATGGCGGGCGCGCCGGTGAGGGGTGAAAACTATTTCGGGGCAAATATTGCAAGCGGCTGTGTGGGACCAGACCAAGCCGCGCCTGGGTTTGAGTTTGATTGAGCGTTTCGAGGCGGGCGCTCTATTGAATGGAGTGTGTGAACGGTCCGGGCTGTAAATCCCATCGGCTCAAGCCTTCACTTGGAAACATAGGACGGTGAGGTCATCCGCCTGGGGGGCGTTGCCGGCGAAGTTTTGAACTTCCGCCACCACTTGCTTGCAAACTTCGCGGGGGTCTTTGTCGCGGTAGCTCTGAACAAGATCTTCGAGGCGCTTTTCTCCGAAAAATTCCCGGTCCACGTTTTGCGCTTCGGTGACCCCATCGGAAAAAATCAAAAGCTTGTCACACGGTCCGAGTCTCAGCGTTCCTACCTCGAACGATGCGGCAGCGAACAAGCCGACCGGAAAACTGGACGAGGCGACCGGCGTGATGGCGCCGCCGGACCGGATGAGGATGGGGGAAACGTGGCCGGCATTGACGAACTGCATGTTTCCCTCCGGATCGACGACGCCGTAAAACAGCGTCGCATACATTTCCGGAGGCGTACGGTCGTAGAGGAAAGTGTTAACCCGCGCGAACAGCTCAGGAAGGCTGGGGTTTCCCAAAGCTACCCCGGAAAAAACGCCCTGCAGCGTTACGGCCATCATGGCCGCAGGCAATCCTTTGCCGGCAACGTCCGCCACCGTGATGCCGAAGCGTCCGCCCGGAAGCGGTACCACGTCATGATAGTCGCCGCCCACCGTCTGGCAAGACATGGTGAGGGCGTGCAGATCAAAATAACTGGCTTCCGGCAACTGGCGGGGCAGGAGGCTTTGCTGGATGCTCCGCGCCAGAGCCAACTCGTGTTGATTGCGCTCCTGCTGCCGCGCAATGCGAAACAGCCGCGCATTCTCGATCACCGTCGCGCCTTCCACGGCCAACGTCTGAAGCACCTCGCGGTCCAAACTAGTCACCGACGTAGGCCGAGTGCGGCTATCCAGGTAGAGCACACCCAACAGTAGCGGAAGAGCCTGGCTGATCGTTTCCCCGCTCACTTCTTCAATCACCGGCAGCTTCAGCAAGGGCATGGCGACAATACCGCGCGCCGCTCCGCTGATCAGACCCGTCTCCTGCGCTGGGCGTCCGGTGTCTTCCTCCTCCAACACCACTTCCTCAAGCCCCGTTTCCGCCACGCGCTCCACCACCGTATGGGAGTAATCATCCAAGCCGGATTTCAGGAAGACGCCATGACGGTCGCGCGCGCTGTGCAGGCGAAGCTGGCCGTCCTCCGCAGAAAGGAACAGCAGGCCGCGCTCCGCATCGGTCAATCGCAAGGCGGTATCAAGAAGTGTAGTGAGCACTTCCTCGAGCGCTGGAGCCCGATTCAACATGCGCGCCATTTGCAGGAGGACGCTGAGATGTTGCAATTGCGGCGCCGGGCTGCCCGCCGCTTTTTCTAACTTCTCAAGGATGCCGGGCAGAAGGGCTTCCTCAATCTTAAAAGTCAGCGCGTAGGTGTCGGTCACCCCCAAACCGATGCGGTCGCCCGTCCGCAACGGCGCACTGCAGGTGATCAACTTCTCATTCACCATCGTCCCGTGGCGGCTGCCGGCGTCTTCGATAAAGTATCCGTTTGAGTCCTGCAAAATGCGCGCGTGGCGGCGGGAGATGCGATTGTCGAGCAGCACCAGATCGTTGTCACTCTGGCGGCCGATGGTGAAAGGGATGTGCAGAATCTCCACTTCCCGGTCGGCGCCGGTAGTGTCCCGAACTAATAATTTGGCGGATGTCCCTGGCATGGCTAGGCTGTTGTAATTTGCATGAAGGCCCGAGTATAGCAGAGTTCCGGCGCGGCTGGGATGCGCCATCCAGGAGATTGAGACCCGTACTGGACATGGGACGGCATGGAAACTTGGGTATTCAGAATGGCCGGGTTGTTAATGAATGTCGCGGGTTCGCCCCTTGCCTGACAAAGCTGCGGATGTAAGCCCGTTGTTCGCTGATTTAGCTGTGCTCATGCTCCCATGCGGGGATAAAGTTCGATACGGCCTCAACCGCCCGCAGCAGGCTTGGTGAAAATTGCTTTGCGACTGATATGTCCCAGCCTTCTTGGACGAAGGAAATCAGCCGGCCGTTATAGTTGGGACCGATCAGGCGCGTGCTCCCGGGAGGGGGAACGATGTCGGAGCGCAACTCCCTGTTAGGAGACAATCGAGCAAGGTCGATCAAATACGCCTTGGGATCTTGAATCGCCTCGACATCCCTCCGAACCAAGGCTCTCTTGATTCTCAAGAACCGCGAAATTTCATTCGCGCCCGCCAGGAGCCATGCTTCGACCTCTCGGACCGCAACGCGGAAAACCAAATTCGGATGGAGCGGCTGCGGCAACCAACTATCAATGAGCCGTGGCGGACATTCAGTCTGGTCGAGGTCAGTCAATACCAGGAACGGAGTACTCCTGGCAGCATTGTTGAATCCACAAATTGTCCTGCGCAGGTATCCGAACCCGCGGCCGACGTAACATGTTCCTATCGAATATGGACGGCCCGACTTGGAAAGGATCTCCCTGAGGACCGCCTCACTGAGTGTGTCTTCGACAGCAAGTTGAATCGGGATGGGCGGCGTCATTCAAAGAGATCCAACTGCTGCACGTCCGGCGGAACAGTTCGAGGCAGCGCTGCTTCGGCAATGCTCAATCCCCCCTCTAGCAGATGCTTTACTTCCTTAATTGAGGAAGCCGGCTCTACCCGAGTGCCTTCAACGCTGGGAGTTAACAGGAGCACTTCCTCACCACCGATTCCTCGATCTGAAAGCAAATCCGCGCTGTGAGTGCTCACAATGATTTGCCTTTTCTTCTGGCGCTGCACTCGATGGATGAGCGATGGCAATTTGCGCACAATCCCGGAGTTTAGAGATAGCTCTGGCTCCTCTAACAACAGAAGGGACTCGCCCTCCAGCAGCGACCAGAGCAAACCGATGAGCCGCAACGTCCCGTCTGAGAATTGATCTTCCCGCTGCTTGGCTCCTTTGGGACGCCAATGTTCGTAAACCGCCTCCAAGTGAGGGATTCCGCTTTCGTCTTTCACGTCAGTGAGACCTTTAATCTGGGGAACAGCTAAAAGCAAGGCGGCTTCGATCCTCTTGAGGCGTGACCTCCGCACCTTCTGGGGAGTTCTTACAACTCGATCGAGAAAACTCCGGCCGAACGGATCCTCGGAATTTCCCGGCCCGGAGAATATTTCCGGATGGCGGACCAACTGCGGCACTAAATGCAAATACAAAACCGATTCAAAAAATTTCGCAATTTCTCTAAACCCACCGTTCGCGCCAATTTGTTCAAGATGAGTCTGCGTCCGGCGAAGCGGGTCTCCCTGATCGTCACTATCCGGACGATTCAACAACTCTTCGCCCCGGTGGTAAACGCGCTCGTACGCCAAATACGGTTGCCGGTAGCCGCGCGCTTCCTGCTTGATTCCTATTCCGTATCGCCAAGTGGACTCATGGTTACCCGTTTCGGAGAGACGGACTTCGATCTCAACATCGGGATGCTCCCGCGCCGCGAGGCAGCGCAATTTTGACAATCCACCCCGGTCACTGACGGCCTTTTGTAATCCCCCGCCCGGCTTGGCAATGTCTCTTAGAAAGCGGAACACGTCAAGAAAGTTAGATTTTCCAGACGCATTGGGTCCGGCCAGAAAGACTCGCTCGCTCAAACCAACGTTAATCGAACGGAAGTTCCGCCAGTTCTTGAGAGCAACATGAGTGATGATCATTGGTCCGCCACTGCACTATTGGGCTCTTTTGTGCCGCGCTAACCACCATCCTATCAGTCATCCAAGTTGGTTGACCAGAGAATCGTAATTCCGGTAATGACGCAGTTTGCTGTAGCGGCGTTCTATGAGCGCCGGAAACCGTTGAGGATACAAGTTCGGCGCTCATAGAGCGCCGCTACAGCAAAGAAACTGAGACACTACCGTAATTCCGGCGTCGTTCCCTAATTTGTGATGAGACGGAAGCGTGCCGTTGAGTCTTGAGGAAAGAAAGGCCAACGGCTAAGGCGCAAACCAAGGCTTCCACCCCTTTCCTACATCGCCACGTCCTTCACGTGGGTGGCAAGATACCAGGAGTTGCCAAAGGCATCTTTAATGTGGGCGGTGCGATCACCGTATGGCTGCTCGGCCGGTACCTGCATCGAAATCCCGCCGGCTTGGACAACCCGATGGTAGAGAGCATCGACATCCTCCACATAGAGGTAAAGCATAGTGGGCATCGGCTGGTAAGGACCGTGCGCCTCGCCCATTTCAATCACTGAATCGCCAATTCTAACCTTGGCGTGAACGACGGTCCCGTCCGGGCCCGCATAGCGGGCAACCACCTCGGCGCCCAAACCCTCTTTGAGGAAATCGATTAATTTATCTGCGCCGCGAGGGTGCAGATAAACGTTCACGGCGCGAAGACCCTCGGGAATGTAATGGGCGCCCTTGTTCGTGGCGATATACCACTCGTTGCCAAACGGGTCCTTTATTGCTCCGGTGCGCTCGCCATAATCCAGGTCCGATGGCTCTTGGATTGAGGTGGCTCCGGCCTGAAGAGCTCGTTGGTAAATGGTGTCACTGTCCGGCACAAAGAAATGGAGCGCCGTGGGCATTTCGGGATGCGTCATCTGCTCCGAGCCGCCCATCATCAGCATGGAATCTCCAATCCTGACTTCGGCGTGCAAACCGCTTGCGGAACCCGTGGTGCGGAAAGTTTCCGAGGCCCCAAAGGCCTGCTTAACGAAATTGATCAGTTGCTCTGCCCGCTTGACAGTGATATACGGCGTCACAGTGTGAAAGCCCTCCGGGATGGGCTTGAGGGTTTTCGCGGCTTCCTGCTTTGAAACTGGTTTTGTGGCCTGCTGACGCATGAAAGCTTCGGCGCGGCTCCGCATTTCTTCGGGAGAGATGTCCTCCTTATGAGTTGCAATGCTCCAGAAGTGGCCGAACGGGTCCGCAAAGTTGCCGGTGCGGTCCCCATAAAACTGATCCTCGACCGGCCTCAACACTTTCGCCCCGGCAGCAATTGCCTGATTGGACAGCGCATCCACATCCTCGACGTAAAGGAGGATGCTCGCCGATGATCCACCGAGCGATTGGGGACTACGATAGCCCATTTCCGGGACCTCGTCAGCCAGCATGATAGGTGAATTGCCAATCTTGATCTCAGCATGCCCAATCCTCCCGTCAGGCTGCTCCAAACGCAATACCTCCGTTGCTCCAAAGGCTTGCTTGTAGAATTCGATAGCCCTGGCCGCGCCCCGAATGAATAAGTACGGTGTCGCCGTGTGGTAACCCTCGGGGATGGGCTTCACTGTTCTCGTCTCTGGGACTGCTTTCGCTGTTCCTGCCATCCTGCTTCTCCTTTCAAGGTCAGTTTTAAGCCGTTGTTTGAAATCTTCCCGCGGTAGGCCGCACAACTCTTGAGCCACGCCCGCCAAGGCGGCAAGCTCCGGATCGGGCTGGGGCAGCGCCGAGCCGGGCTGAGTGATGAGGGTCTGGATGGCCTCGTCGAGTTGTTTGATCAAAGAGCGCCTATTCATCGGTACGCTCCTTTTGGTCCACAAGTCGAGCCCGCAAGTTCTCCAGGGCTCGAAACTGAAGCTGCTTTACGGCTCCCTCGGTGCGAGCCAATTCGTGAGCGATTTCGCGGATACTCTTCTGCTCCGCAAAGCGCATCACTATAACGTGGCGCTGATCCGGAGGAAGTTGGCCGACCAGGCGCAAAATTTGGGCTTGATGCTGGGCTTCTTCAAGATTGATGCCAGATGGAACGTCAACCTCAGCAAGAGGATGCTCCTTGGAATCACGCTTGGCCCGGTCGGAGATGGCGTTCGCGGCAATCCGGATCAGCCATGCCGCAAAAGGCGCGCCCCGCCATTCAAAACGCGGCAGGTTGGCGAGCGCCCGGTGAAATACGTCAGAAGTCAGGTCCTCCGCCGCGTCACGGCTGCCAACGCGCCGTGTGATGAAGGCATACACGAGCTCGAAATGGGCCTCGTAAAGCGCAGCAAACTTCGCGGGATCCCTCTGCGCGGCTTCCACCAGACGCCGTTCTTCGTCCGCCTCCCGAGGCGCCTGAATTTGAGGGTCTCTCGCGGCCATCGTTCCTCTAACTCTATAAACTGTGAGATGGCGAAAAGGTTACGGCGAATTATTCTAAACCAGCCTCGCCGGCGCGGGTGCTCATACTTTGTTTTTTACGGTAAGAGCCTCGGGCACGTACAAGCATACGCGGCGACATGGCAAAACAATGCCGCCACCCGCGAACTCTGGGCGCAATGCAGTCCCAAAACCAATTGCAATTTCGCGAACCGTGGCGCATCATCGATAATTTCGGCCAGTGAAATTGTGGCTACAAGGCCTTGGAGCTTTTATGGCAGGGAAGAGCGTGAAGATTTCAGCCGCGGAGGGAAAGCTGGGGGTGCTAATCCCCGGCATGGGCGCGGTGGCCACCACCTTCATCGCCGGAGTGGAAGCGATCCGCAGGGGCGTGGCGCCGCCCATTGGTTCCTTGACGCAGATGGGGACCATCCGCCTGGGCAAGCGAACGGATGGACGATCGCCGAGGATCAAGGATTTTGTGCCGCTGGCCGGACTGAGTGACTTGGTGTTTGCCGGCTGGGACGTCTTCGAGGATGATTGCTATGAGGCGGCGCGGAAGGCCGGGGTGCTGGAAACCGGATTGCTCGATCAGTTGAAGGACTTCCTTTGCTCGGTGCGGCCCTTGCCCGCGGTGTTCGATCAGAAATTCGTGAAGAATTTGGACGGCCCGAACCGCAAGAAAGGCAAGACCCGCATGGACCTTGCCGAACAGTTGATGGAAGATATTGAACAGTTCAAGGAAGCGAGCGGCGCAACAAGGATGGTGATGATCTGGTGCGGATCGACGGAGTCTTTTCAGAAGCCCTCCGAGACGCACGGGTCGCTCGCGGCTTTTGAAAAAGGGCTTCGCGCCAACAGCCCGGTGATTAGCCCCAGCATGATTTATGCCTATGCGGCGTTGAAAATGGGCATTCCGTTTGCCAATGGCGCGCCCAACTTGACGGTGGATACGCCGGCGTTGCTGGAGCTGGCAAGTCGGAAGGATGCGCCGGTGTGTGGCAAGGACTTCAAAACCGGTCAAACTTTGATGAAGACCGTGCTGGCGCCGGCGTTGAAGGCCCGGCTTCTGGGCCTGAAGGGTTGGTTTTCGACCAATATTTTAGGCAATCGCGATGGCGAGGTGCTGGACGATCCTGGCTCCTTCAAGACCAAGGAAGAAAGCAAGCTTTCCGTGCTCGAATACATCCTGCAGCCCGAGCTCTATCCCGATCTCTACAAGGATTTTTATCACAAAGTCCGTATCAATTATTACCCGCCGCGCGGCGACAATAAGGAAGGCTGGGATAATCTGGACATCTTCGGCTGGCTTGGCTATCCCATGCAGATCAAGATTGATTTCCTCTGCCGCGATTCCATCCTGGCTGCGCCGCTGGTACTGGACTTGGTTCTGTTGATGGACCTGGCCCAGCGTTGCCCGGAGCTTGCCCGCAAGGGAATTCAAGAATGGCTGTCGTTCTATTTTAAGAGTCCCATGTGCGCTCCGGACCTCTATCCCGAGCATGACCTCTTCATTCAACTCATGAAGCTCAAGAACACGCTTCGTCATCTGCGCGGTGAAGAAATGATCACCCATCTGGGCTTGGAGTATTACGATTGAACGGCAAATTACAAATGCGCGGTCCTGAAAGGCGCCACGTTCCGCGCCATCCCTCTTGTCCGGCGAAAGGAGGGATCATCGTGCGCGCCGCAATAGTTCTGCTTGCCACGCTTTTCCTTGCTCCTGTCAACGCCTGGCCCCGCATACGAACAGCGGTCCAGGCCAAAGAAGTCGCTCAGCGCGTGCTGGCACATGCCATCATTATCGATACCCACGCGGATACGCCCCAAATGATGCTGGACCAAAATTACGACTTGGCGGATCCCGGCAGCCCTTACATGGTGAGCATCCCGAAGATGCGCGCCGGGCATCTTGGCGCCGAATTCTTTTCCATCTGGGTGGACGTCGACTGGCCGCACCAGGACTTGATCCACCGCGCCCTGGATTTGATGGATGCGGTGGATGAACAGGTCGCGCGACATTCCCATACGCTCGAACTCGCTCGAACTGCGGGTGATATCGAACGGATTCATCGCCAGGGCAAGATTGCCGTTCTGATGGGCGTCGAGGGCGGGCACATCATTGAGGGTGACATTCGCGTGCTCGACATCTATTACCGGCTGGGCGCGCGCTATATGACTTTGACCCACACCAAGAACAATTCCATTGGCGATTCTTCCGGAGACAAGCCACACTGGAACGGTCTTTCAGCCTTCGGCAAGCAAGTGGTGGCAAGGATGAACCGGCTGGGAATGATGGTGGACGTATCCCACGTTTCAGACGCGACGTTTTATGCGGCTCTTGCCGCCTCGAAGGCGCCGGTGATTGCTTCCCATTCTTCCTGCCGCGCCCTCGCGGCCGTTCCGCGCAACATGACCGATGACATGATCCGCGCGCTGGCGAAAAATGGCGGTGTGATGGACGTCAACTTCTATAATGGTTTTCTCGATCCTGCTTTTGCCGCGGCCCTGGACAAAGTGTCAGGTCCGATGGAAGCAGCCGTCAAGGCGGCGCAGGATAAAGCCGCCCAGCAAGGGAAGAGGTTGAGCTACGCGCAGGAGACAGAAATCCGGCAAAGGTTCGTGGCCAGCTTGCCGGTTCCGGGCTATACCCTCATCGCTGATCATATTGACCATGCCGTGAAGGTTGGCGGCGTGGATCACGTTGGCCTCGGTTCTGATTTTGATGGCGTGGATGGCATGGTCCCGCGGGGCATGGAGGACGTTTCTCACCTGCCGGGGTTGGTCCAGGAGCTCGCCCGGCGCGGTTACAGCGAGCAAGATTTGTATAAAATATTGGGTGGGAACGTACTGCGCGTCATGCGGCAGGTGGAAGCCGTGTCTCGTGAAATGCAGGCTGAAAATGGAGGAAAGTGAAGTGCGACAATTGGCATCCAGGTTTGCGATGACCGCGGCTATCATGTTGATGGGCGCATGGACCCCAATCGCCGGTGCGCAATCCACGGCCCACCGGCCCGTCACTCATCGCCGGCGGGTGGCCTACCATTCACTGTACCGTCCCGCCACGCTTCATGACCGTGCGCCCGCCGTCTATCACGCAAAGTTCGTGACCACGCAGGGAATTTTCATCGTGGAAGTGCACCGCGCCTGGGCGCCCCTGGGTGCGGACCGCTTTTACAACCTGGTGAAATACGGCTATTACAACGGCGACAGTTTTTTCCGGGTGTTGCCGGGATTCGTGGTTCAGCTCGGCATGAACCCCAAGCCCGCTCTCAATCGCATTTGGGATCACGCGGCGATCAAGGACGATCCTGTTACCCAGACCAATCTTCGCGGTTACGTGACCTTTGCCACAGCCGGTCCGAACACGCGAACCACGCAGGTGTTTATCAACCTGGCGGATAACTCGCGCCTCGATTCGCGCGGATTCGCGCCTTTCGGGCAGGTGATTCAGGGAATGGACGTAGTAGATAAGTTTTACAGCGGTTACGGCGAGGGCCAGCCCGATGGCCAGGGCCCGAATCAGGATTTGCTCACTAAACTGGGCAAGCCATATCTGGACAAGAATTTCCCCAAGCTTGACAACGTCAAGGTGGCTTCGATTGTGCCGTTGGCGCCTCCGGCTCACGCCGCGACTACAAAAAAGCCAGCGGCCACCTACCCTGCAACGCACCATTAATTGCTGCCATCTATCCATGAGGACATCAGTCGGCGACGGGGATTTGCTGTAGCGCCGCTCGGAGCTTGCCCTGACAGGGAGCGGCGAAATCCGCCGCTGTAGCGCCGCTCTATGAGCGGCGAAATCCGCCGGTCATAGACCGGCGCTACAGAACCGGGCGCCGCCGGCTTACGACCGTGTGTATAAATGATCGAGAAAGAGAGAGACCCAATGAATGAATTGAGCCCGGGGCTTTACGCGATTTTTGACACTTCGCTCGGGGAAATCACCTGCCGGCTATTCCTCGAAAAGTCTCCGAAAACAGTGGAGAATTTTGTCGGGCTGGCGAAAGGCAAGAAAGAATTCGTGGACGTTGCCACCCGCAAGCCCGCGCAGCGGCGCTTCTTTGACGGTCTCGCATTCCACCGGGTGATTCCGGATTTCATGATTCAGGGCGGCTGCCCACTGGGGACCGGAACGGGCGGCCCCGGCTACAAGTTCGAAGACGAATTCAGCAAGGATTTGGTGTTTGACAAACCCGGCAAGCTGGCGATGGCCAACTCCGGGCCCAACACCAATGGCAGCCAATTCTTCATCACCGTGGCCGCGACCGATTGGCTGAATCACCGGCACACGATTTTTGGAGAAGTGGTAAAAGGCTATGATGTCGTGGAAGCGATATCCACTACATCGTGTGACCGGCAGAACAAGCCCCGCACTCCGGTGGTGATGAAGAGCGTGAAGATTGAAGAGGTGACGGGGTGATCTAGCTGCAGGTTATCCAGACGGAGATCGGGCTTGACGTAACTACACTATTCCTGTGCGATATGAATGGGACGACGCCAAACGGCGATTCAACATTCAGAGGCACGGGATCGACCTCGTTGGAATCGAAACGGTGTTTGCCGGCAAAACGGTCACCATGCTGGATGACAAGTTTGACTACGGGGAAAGCCGGTTCGTCACCTTGGGTTTGCTCAGCGGTCGTGTGGTGGTCATCGCCCACACCGAGACCGATGAAGTCATCCGAATCATCTCCGTTCGAAAGGCGACGAAGAATGAGGAAATCGGCTATTTCAAAGAAATCGCAGACTGATTGGAAGCGAGTGGACGCGTTGAAGGACGGCAAAATCGATCTTTCTGATACCCCGGAACTGACGCCGGAGATGTTTGCCCGCGCCGTTGTGAGACGAGGCCTGAAGCCCGTGCCACGGAAGGAGCAACTAACTATACGGGTCGATAGCGACGTGCTCGAATGGTATAGGAGACAGGGGCGAGGCTATCAGACTCGCATCAATGCTCTGCTGCGCGCTTATATGCAGGAACGTCGGAGCAAGAGCGCGTGACTTATTTCCGTGTCCAGAGTCCGGGTCCACGATGCTTGCCTGATATGATGAGAATCACATTTTTGCAGCTCGCCGAGAAGGTAATCAAGGAGGAGAATAGACCTCTTTCCCCTGCTGAAATCTGGAGGATTGCGCAGCTTAGAGGTTATGACAAGATGCTTGATTCTCAAGGCAAAACACCGGCCGCGACATCTAACGCAGATGATCGTCGCACAAGGCGGTTGGTTTACTGTTCATAAGTATCTGGCAGAGAAGAGCAAGTTTCTACCTTTGGAGGAGATCGGCAGGGTCAAGCGCCAGCTCCATCGACTTTATGTTAAACCAGAAAGGTTTAAAGACCTTCGGACCCAGTTACACCTGTGCGGCGTAAATCGGGCAACGATGTTTCCGGAGGCAGGAGCGTTGTGCAGGCACCTCAACTCTCTTCATCTTTCGAGGGCTAAGCAACAACGTAAGCAGCAGCCGGTCGCGGTCAGTTAGTGCGGCGATCAAAGGCTATTGCGCCCATTTCTGTGGAATCACGCCGCGCTTGAACATATCAAACCACATTTCGGTATCGCCTTCGCTGTGAATATTTAACTGTTTGATTACTTCACGCCCAAACTCGATGCTGCCCAAGCCGCTCGCCGTAATAAGGTTCCTGTCTGTCACGGCAAGCTGGTCCACGTAATACTCTTCATCGCAATAATCCGGAACCGTGGCCTTTAGGTACTTCTTCCCATTGCTGGTGTGACGAGTCCTGTACGTAAGTCCTGCTCGCGCAATTTCCAGTGTCGCCGCACAAATGGCGGCGATCGGGACGCTCGCACTGTGAAGCCGGTGCAGAAGTCCGATGAGCTCCGGATGGGACCGCTCCTGCCACATGTCTCCACCCGGCATCACGAAGATAGCGGTTTCGGCAGGATTCACTTCACCGACTGCAATGCCGGGCGTCAGCCTGAGCCCGCCCATAGTGGCCACCGGCCCACGATCAAACCCGGCAGTGACCACGTCGAATTTCTTCGACTTATTAATCTCGCAAAGGGCGTGAGCCGGTTCCCAGTCTGCGAGGCCGTCGAATATCAGCAGGTACGCCTTGGGCTTCAACTATTCTCTCCTCTCTCCTTCCAGTCATCCGGACCCAATGAGCGGCGCACTTTTCCGCAATCAGCACGGTGAGATCCTTCGCGGCCTTCGGTTCTTCAGGATGACCGCTTCCGCCGGTTTTCAACTTACCGGGTCATCGCTAAACTCCAATCACGCCCACCAGTTCCTTCACAGAATCGGCGGATTTCTTGAGCGCGGCTTCCTCTTCCGCCGTGAGCTTGATCTGGATGATCTGTTCGATGCCACGCGCTCCAAGCTTCACGGGCACGCCCACGAACAAGCCGTGGATGCCGTATTCGCCTTCAAGATAAGCGGCGCAGGGCAAAATCTTCTTCCGGTCGTTGAAAATGGCTTCGATCATTTCGACCGCCGCCGCCGAAGGCGCATAATAGGCGCTCCCGGATTTGAGCAGATTGACGATCTCCGCTCCGCCGCTTCGCGTCCGCGCGATGATGGCGTCCAGCTTATCCTTGGGCAGCAGCTCGGTGACGGGAATTCCGGCCACGGTGGTGTAGCGCGGCACCGGAACCATGGTGTCCCCGTGACCGCCCAGAACGAAGCCCTGCACGTTCTGCACGGAAACATCGAGCGCCTCCGCGAGGAAGGTGCGATATCGCGCTGTATCCAACACGCCCGCCATGCCAATGACGCGATTCTTGGAGAACCCGCTCACCTTCAGCGCCGTCTGGGCCATGGCATCCAGCGGGTTGGTCACCACGATGAGAAAACATTCGGGGGAATACCGGGCCGCTTTTTCCACAGCGCCCTTCACGACCTCATAGTTGGCTTTCAGCAGATCGTCCCGGCTCATTCCGGGCTTACGAGGAAAGCCGGCCGTCATCACCACCACATCGGATTGCGCCGTGTCCGCGTAGTCATTCGTTCCCCGGACCTTGACATCGTAGCCCTCGATAGGGCCTGATTCGAGCAGATCCAATCCCTTGCCCTGCGGAATCCCCTCCACAATGTCAATCAGGACGACGTCAGCGAGTTGCTTGTCCGCCAACCGGTGCGCCACCGTAGCTCCCACATTTCCTGCCCCCACCACCGTAACCTTTCTCCGCACAATTGCCTCCTTCAATGAATTGATAAAATGCGTATCTTGCCCGCTCTTGATCTTCTTGGAAATTACCTTTCCACGTCAAGTGCAGGGTCAGAGAGTGACAATCGAGGGCGCACCTACGTCGAACACGCGAGCCATCATCCGGGCTTCACCCGTTGACCGGGGGCTTTGCCGCGCGCAACGCCAGCTTGCGGCGTTCGGTCAGTCCGTACCAAACCAGAAGAATCGCTAAAAAGCCGGCCATGGTTTTGCCGGCGAGCTCATTCGGCGGCATCATCAGGATGACGCAAATGAAGATTGTCCAGAGAATGGCGAGCAGGTTCACTGCCGGGCTGAACGAACCGAGGCGCCACGGACCCCGCTCCGTCCACAAGCCCCGCCGTCGCGCTCGATAGCCGAGAATAATCGGAATCACGTAGGCCACATACAAGCCGACCGTACTGATGGAAGTCACCACCGGATACGCGCCACTGTAAATCGAAATGGCGAGCGCGGCGCCGGCCGAAAGCCAAATGGCGGGCGAGGGCGTCCGGTGCTTGGCGCTTACGGTGCTCCAGAAGCTTGAAAGCGGCATGCCGCGATCCCGCGCGAAGGCAAAAATCGTCCGGGAAGTGGAAGCGACCGTGGAAAGCCCACAGAACCACATCGCCATTGCCGCCAGCAGCGACGCTGCGGCTCCCGCCCGGGCGCCGAGGCCCTGCTCCAGAATCGCAATGACTGCGGGAATAGGATGGCCGGATGCGTCGTGCGCGCCCAGCACGGAGCCAATGCTGCGCATGGAGAGCGTCAACGCCAGGAGCAGCAGGTAGCCGGCGATTGCGGAAACGACGACGGAGTTGACAATGCCCCACGGGGCGCGCCTTCGCGGGTCGACGGTTTCCTCCGCCAGGTGCGCCGAAGCGTCATACCCCGTGAAGGTCCATTGCGCCTGCAACAAACCGAGCAAAAAGGCCAGTCCGTAAGGAAATGAAGTGCTGGTTTTGGCCTGTACGAAAAATGCGACCGGATGCTTGGGCGCGAAGATCAGCAAGGCGCCGGCGATCACCAGCACGCCAAGGATGTGAACCGTCACGCTGAAGTCATTAAGCCAGGCAACCAAGCGGATTCCGAAGTGATTGATGAGGGCGTGCGAGGCGAGAATGACCCCGTAGATCACAAGAAGTGTCCTGCTGGTGGCATTGAGACCGAGGAGCGGAGTCACGAACTGCGCGCAGCCATAATCGACGCCCGCCAAGGTGGCGATTAAACCGACGATGCTGAACCACGCCGTGAACCAGCCCCAGCCTGGGCCGCCCAGCCTCGTCGCCCAATCATACATGCCGCCCGATGCTGGGTATGCCGAAGCCATCTCCGCCATGCTTGCCGCCACCGCCAACGTAAATAGCGCCACCAACGGCCATCCGAACGCCATCTCTGCCGGGCCGCCCATCTGGAGGCCATAATCGAAGAGCGTGACAGCGCCGGTGAGGATGGAGATGATCGAGAAAGAAAGGGCGAAGTTCGAAAACCCGCCCATGCTGCGAAACAATTCCTGCGCGTAACCCAGGCGGCGGAGATCAACTTCATCCTGATGGGCGCGGTCTGCCTTATGGCCGGAACCGGCATCCGTAGCTTGGGTCTTCAGAGGGGGTGATTCCATGATATCCGGCGCAAGGTGTGATCGTGCCGATTATTTACGAATATCCTTTGGAGGTCCGTCAGGATCGCGAGTCAACCCGGCTAGTACGCTTGCCGGTAGAGTTCCTCCATGTCGTTGAGGCCCGTGGGCCGGGGGTTCAGGAGGCGGCAACCGTCTTCCATGGCCTTGGCGGCCAGGGCGGGAATCATTTGCTGGGTTACGCCATGGTGCCGCAGGCCCGGCTCAATACCGATGTCCGCGTTGAGCTTTTCAATCTCTTCGATGGCGGCTTGCGCAGCGGCCCGCCTGGAAACGCCGTCTGTGGCGGCGCGGTCCGCCCGTCCCATCACCACCGCCAGGTCCGCAAGGCGGGACTCGACCGCTGAAAGATTGAACCGCATCACATGGGGTAACATCACGGCATTGGAAAGTCCGTGATGCATGCCCGCAATGGTGGAAAGAGGATGCGCCAGCGAGTGTGTAGACCCTAATCCCTTTTGGAAAGCCACAGCGCCCATGATGGACGCCATCATCATCTGAATTCGAGCTTCCTGATTATTCCCATCCCGCACCGCAACGCGCAGAAAACGGCTGGCCAGCTCGACACCTTTCAGAGCAATGGCATCGCACATGGGATGGAAGGGCGCGGAAAGATAGGCCTCCAAGTTGTGAGTCATAGCGTCCATGCCCGTGGCCGCAGTGAGGTGCGGAGGCAGGCCGAGAGTCAGGTCCGGATCGTCAATGGCGACGGCGGGCATGAGGTGTTGGGAGAAGATGACCGTCTTGCGGCCCGTGGATTTCAAGGCAATCACGGTGCTGCGCGAAACCTCACTGCCGGTGCCGGAAGTTGTGGCCACGGCCAGCATGGGAGGCAAGTTCGAAGTGATCTGCTTCCAGCCGTCGCGCAAATCGTCATAGTCTTCAAGGGGGAGAGCATGAGTCGTCTTCAGCCGGATCGCTTTGGCGGCATCGAGCGGGCTGCCGCCGCCCACGGCCAGAATGCAATCGCAACCGTGCCGGTAATAGACCTCAACCCCAGGATGCACGTTCTTCTCCGTAGGGTTTGGTTCTACTTGATCGAAAATCACCGGTTGCAGATTCGAGCTCTTTAACGGCGCCAACACCCGTTCCAGCAGCCCGGCTTTCACCACGCCCGGATCCGTGACCACCAGCGGGCGCTCTTTGCCAAGTCCGCCAATTGCCTCCCCAGTCTTATTCACAGCGCCCGGCCCGAAAATGATCTGCGTGGGGAAGGCGAACGTGGTTATCATTGTCAAGACCTCTTTAACTTTGATGGATGTAGAGACGGCCCTTGTGTCCGCCCTTGGACAGGCAAAAGGCTCTTCCCTACATTTAGATAATTTCGAAATACCGATCCAACTCCCAATCGGTGACAGCGGCATGATGCTGCCGTACTTCCCATTCGCGGGTGCGAACGTAGTGATCCACGAATTCCGTTCCAAGCAGTTGCCCCGCCACCTCACTGTGTTTCAACAAAGCCGTTGCCTGTTCGAGCGAGCGTGGCAGGGGCTTGGCGTTCGTTTCATAAGCATTGCCCTCCACCGGATCAGGCGGAGTGAGCCCTTTGTCGACGCCAAAAAGCCCGGATGCCAAGCTCGCGGCGGTGGCGAGGTAAGGATTGATATCAGCGCCCGCCAAGCGGTATTCAACGCGAACTGCCTTGGGTGAAGGTCCGGAGACAACCCGCAAGGCCGCCGTGCGATTGTCGATTCCCCAAGTGGCGTTGGTGGGCGCCCACACACCCGGCACCAGACGCTTGTAGGAATTTACTGTAGGGCACGCAAACACGGTGAGTTCCGGCATCAGCAGAATTTGCCCCGCGACGTAGTTCCTCAGGATTTTTGAAACCTTCGAAGCATTTGCCTCGTCAGAAAAAAGGTTCTTCTGCCGCCCCGTATCCCAAAGGCTCTGGTGCAAGTGGCCGCTGGCGCCGGGAAGCTTAGCATTCCATTTTGCCATGAAGGTCGCGATCAGGCCATGACGCGAGGCGATCTGCTTGATGCCGGACTTGAAAAGCGCGGCGTTGTCCGCAGCTTTCAGCGCGTCATCATACTTCAGCGCCGCCTCATAAACACCCGGACCGGTTTCGGTATGGAGGCCTTCGAGAGGAATGTCCATGCTTTGCATGGAATCTATGATATGGTGCGCCAGATCAGAGAACTCGCCCGTACGCAGGACGCTGTACCCAAACATGCCCGGCGAGAGCGGCGTCAGTCCCTTGTAATTTTTTGCCCGGACTGAATGCGGGTCCTCCTTGAAGAAGAAAAACTCAAATTCGGCAGAGACCATGGGATGAAAGCCCAATTCGTGGGCCCGGGCCACGACATTCTTCAAGACCTGCCGGGGGGACACTGCTAAAGGTTTGCCAGAGGGATCGAAAAAATCGAGCAGGAAAAAAGCCGTGCCCGGCTCCCAGGGAATCAAGCGGAAGGTGGCAAGGTCAAGGCGGGCGAGAGCGTCCGGATATCCGGTGTGCCAGCCGGTGACGCGGACGTTATCATAAAGAACGTCTGAAGAGTCCCATCCAAAGATGACATCGCAGAAGCCGAGGCCGGTTTCCGCAGCGGAGGCGAATTTTTCCCGGCTGATGTATTTCCCGCGCAGCACGCCGTCAATATCAACCCCGCCGGCCTTGATGCGGGTGATCTTGTGCTCCGTAAAAAGAGATTCGATGGTTTTGATATCCATATGACGAATCGTTTTACATTGCCACCCAAATCGACTTCACTTGGGTATACGACTCAAGCGCGTGCATGCCCATTTCGCGGCCAAAGCCGCTCTGCTTGGTGCCCCCAAAGGGCGCGGCGCTATCGAATCCGTTGTAAGTGTTAATCCACACCACGCCGGCCTTGATCTGGCGCGCCAGCCGGTGCGCCCGCTGAATGTCTCGCGTCCAGATCGCGGAGACAAGCCCATAGACCGTTCCATTCGCAATCTGCGCTGCCTCATCTTCGTCGCGGAACCTCATGGCGGCGAGGACGGGACCGAAGATTTCCTCCTGGGCAATCTTCATTTCGGGCTTTACGTCTGCAAAAACCGTGGGCTTCATGAAAAAGCCTTTGGCTTTTTCGCCCTCGGTGTCGCGTTCGCCGCCGCAAAGGAGCTTTGCACCCTGCTCTTTGCCGGACTGAATATAACCCAGGATGCGATCAAGCTGGGTTTTGGAAATTTGGGCGCCCATTTCGGTTTTCGGGTCCAACGGGTCGCCCACGCGCATGGCACGGGCCTTTTCCACCAACTTATCAAGGAACTGATCGTGAATGTCCTGATGCAGCAGCAACCGTGACCCTGCCGAGCAGACCTCACCCTTATTGGCGTAGATGGCCCAGAAGGCGGCGGGCACGGCGGCGTCGAGGTCGGCGTCCGGAAAGATGATGTTGGGCGATTTGCCGCCCAGTTCCAGCGAAAGCCGCTTCAGATTGCTTTCCGACGACGCTTTGAGCAAGGCTCGGGCGCTGCGGATGCTGCCCGTGAAAGCAATCTTATCCACGTCCATGTGGCGGCCCAAGGCATCTCCCGCTTCGGGTCCGTACCCCGTCACCACATTTACCACGCCATCCGGCACGCCGGCTTCCTGGCAGAGTTCCGCCAGACGCAACGTGGTGAGCGGCGTCATCTCCGAGGGTTTCACCACGCAAGTGCAGCCCGTGGCGAGCGCGGGGGCAATCTTCCATGCGGCAAGCAGCATGGGATAATTCCAGGCGGTAATCATGCCCACCACACCCACCGGCTCGCGCAGGGTGTAGTTTAGGAACGGGCCATCCACAGGAATTACTTCACCGTGAAGGTGCCTTGCCCAGCCCGCGTAGTATTCGAAAATGTCCGCCGCCGGTTTCATGTCCCCGCGCGCCGCCTGCTTGACGGTCTTGCCGTTATTGAGCGACTCCAGCATTCCCAGCTCATCGCGGTTTTTTTCGATCAGCTCGCTGATCCGCCAGAGGATGCGGCTGCGGTCCGAGGCGTTCATCTTCGGCCAGGGGCCGGACTCAAATGCCTGGCGGGCGGCTTGCACAGCACGGTCAATGTCCTCAGCCTTGGCGCGTTCGACCTCGGTCAGAACCTGGCCGGTAGCGGGATTCATAACGTCGATCTTCTCGCCCGTGGAGCACGCCTCGCTCTTGCCGCCAATGAAGAGCTTTCCGGGCTTTGGGGAAACACTCAATGCACTGGTTCCCATCCTAATATTTCTCCTTTATGTCACACGGGCTATATCGCTTGGAACCTTAAGCCTGCTGCTTTTTGTCCGCCTCCGCGAGCCGCCTTGATTGTACAAGATCAATTGCCCCTCGCCCCAAGTTTTTCAATCTGGCCAACATGCCAAGACAAGCCAAATTCATATGACTCCTATGGCCATTCTCACCAAGCTTCGATTCTGCCCGTTGCAATCTGCAATAGAATGACTACCTGAGCGAACCAACCCATTGATATTAAACAATATTCCGGCTTCGGCTCAAAGATGCTCTCTTCCCATTCGGCCTTCACTGTTTTGCTGAAGTGGATGTGGGCGGGATGGTCTGAATTGCGGTTGATCTCCGCTTGCACGGTGCTTCGTGGCCGGCATTTTCCCAAGTTTCTCGATTTTGCAAATGATTTCACCATCTCCTTCGATGATTCATACATAATCCTATAATGTGGACCCAAAGAATGAGACAGGGGAGACAGGCGAGACAAATGAGAAACATTTTTTCCGATGTTTATTTTCAGTTATTTGCAGGCCGCAATGAGCCAGGAAGAATCAGGTTTCGCGAAAAAGTGTGGCGCCCTGACCCACTCGGCTGACTGGTGACAAAGCCAAGCGTCATGCTTCGGTTGTCAGGGCGGATTGGCCTTTACCGGCTAAAGCGGAGGCGGCTTGACATCGCGCAGAGACGAGGCAAATCCGGTGCAATCGCACATCAACCGACCGCGCCCCCGCGCTACAAGAACTTGACCAGGGCGCCATCCGCAGCTTTAAAAACGTAAACCTCGGCCTCCAGGTTCAGCGCTGCCCGGTAACCGTCGCGGATTGCCGCCTCGAAAGCGTCACACCGCGCTTCCTGAACCAAATTCACCGTACACCCGCCAAAGCCTCCGCCGGTCATGCGCGCCCCGAGAACACCGGGCTGCTTCCAGGCGAGCTCCACCAGGGTATCCAGCTCGCGGCAACTGACTTCGTAATCGTCGCGCAGACTATCGTGCGAAAGATTCATGAGGGTTCCGAACTGTTCGAGGTCCCCCGCCTCCAATGCCTTCACAGCTCGAAGCACCCGTTGATTTTCCGTCACCACGTGGCGGGCGCGCTTCAGCAGGACTTCGGTCAAGCTCTGCCGCGCATTTTCCAACTCCTCCGGCTCCACGTCGCGCAGGGATTGGATGGCGAGGCCCGTGTTGCGGAGGCGGGTGACGGCTTCACGGCATTGGCGAACCCGAATTTGATATTCGGAATGGGCCAGCTCGCGTTTGACGCCGGAATTGCACACCACGATGTTCACACCGGCTCGCAGCGGCACATGGCGGAAGCTCAGGTCGCGGCAATCCAGGAACAAGGCGTGGTTGGCGCGGCCCAGCGCCGAGACAAACTGGTCCATGATGCCGGAAGGAACGCCCACGAACTCATTTTCCGCCCGTTGGGTGAGCTTGACGATCTCGACCGGCTGCGGCTGAAATCCTGCAAGCCTGGACCATAACGCCGCTGCTCCCATCTCTACCGCCGCCGAGGAACTGAGTCCCGCCTCGCGGGGAACGTCTCCCCCGAAGGCCAGGTCGGCGCCGGGAAGATGGTAACCCGCCGCTTCGAGAAATTTGGAGACGCCGCGAAAATAGTTGCTCCAGTTATTGACCGTGTCCGGCTGAATGTGATCGAGATCGAAGACCACACTGCTATGGAAATCTGTGGAGTGGACGTGAACCCGCCGGTCCGCCCGCTTGCGTCCGGCGTATCCCACATAGCGGTTAATCGCCGCCGGAAGCACAAAGCCCTGGTTGTAGTCCGTGTGCTCGCCAATCAAGTTCACGCGGCCCGGCGCCCGGACCACAACTTCCGGGTCGCTTCCATAAATCTCCTTGAATTTCTGCTCAAGCACATTCGACTCCGCTTTCAGGAGATAACTCATGAGGTGTAAACGGCGAAGCCCGGCGCTGAAGCCGGCTCTCCACATTTATTGTATAAAAGACTTTCAAGCAAAGGCGCTGAGAATCCGGTCGTGGCGCGGCTTGGCTGCGCCACTAGCGGGAATCGCAAAGATTTCTCACCGCTCGCCTTTTGTATCCGCCCAAGGACGAAGGAAGTCCGGGTTTCGCAACCAACACTTGCAACTTGTGACCAAAGCCCGGGCGCCAACCTTTGTTCCGCGGCCCTGGGTTTTCCTGTCCTGCATCTCCATCGCCTCGCGTGTGCCGGGCGGAGTTGCCCGCAATTCCGCAGCCTTCTCTTCAGCCAGCGAATCGTTCAGGAAAGCGCCGCTGCCGGTTTCGACGCTGGCCAGATATTTCAGCTTATTCTTACTGCGGTGCGGGGGATAAAACTCGATGTGAAAATGGTAGTAAGGGTAGTTTCCCCTCACCGGCGCCTGATGCATCAGCATCATGTAAGGAAAAGAAAAATTGAAGAGGTTGTCGTACTTCATGGTCACCCATTTCAGGATTTCAGCGAGCCCCTGCTCCTCCTTGGGACGGAATTCATCGAGCGCGGCCAGATGGCGCTTGGACATGATGTGAACTTCATAGGGCCACCGGGCGTAGAAGGGAACGAAGGCGCAGAATTGGCCATTTTCGGCTACCATCCTCCTGCCGTCGCGCCTTTCTTTCTTAATGATGTCGCAGTAGAGGCAACGGTTGCGGCGGCGGTGGTAAATTCGGGCGGAAGAAAGTTCCCGGCCGATGCGAGGTGGAATGAAGGGAAATGCATAGATCTGGCCGTGCGGATGCGGCATCGTTACGCCAATGACCGCCCCCTTATTCTCAAAAATCAGAACATAGCGGACACCCCGCGTGTTTTTGTGCTCCACAAACCGCTTGCGCCACAATTCGACCAAAAGGGTGAGATGACGGACGGAAAGTTGGGGAAGAGAGGTGTAATGGTCCGGGTGGTAAAGCACCACGTCGCACTTCCCGTAAGACTTCCTGACGCGGTATAAGTCGTCCCCTTTGATGGCAGGCTCAGCCGCCGGGATGGAGAGCGCCGCAAAATCGTTGGGGTAGATATAGACGTCATAGTGGTCCGGCACGCGGCCCGAACCGGGATCGAAAGGACACCAGTCCGTTGGCATTTGCGGGCGTCCCTGGCGGTGCGAGGCCGTGGATATCCATTCCCGCGCGGTGGGGTTCCAACGCAATTCAGTCATGGCGATTGCCGAAAGACGAGCCTGGAATATTCACGAACTTTCCTTGGAGGACACAAGATCATTCATAATCCAGGCTAGGTTATCCGGTTGGCGAACAGTTCCGGAAATTGCACTCTTGCCCCAAAACAATCAGCGATAGTTACCACAATGTTCCTGAAATGTAAACAGCGGCGATGAGCGGGTAGTGGTACATTTTCGCGGCTGTAGCGGCGCTCTATGAGCGCCGGAAACCGTTGAGGACCCAAGTTCGGCGCTCATAGAGCGCCGCTACAGCAAACTGACCCACTACCGATGAACGGACTGTGGCCCCCGAAATCAAATTTCCGGGCTGGCCGGATCTCGCCATGCCGGCACGGACCATGACTATACGGCGCGATTTTGAATAAGCGCCGCAAGCGGGTTCTACTTTACCGCATTTACCGCAATTTGACGTTTACAATGTAAAGAGGCGGAGAATAGAATAATAAGCTTGTCCCCGGAACTGCGGAATGGAGTGCGCCGGGGATGGGGACGGCCGGGGCAGCCAGACCCGGGACCCGGGTTGGCTGAGTGTTGGAATGAAGCCCCCACATTGGCACATGCCTCCAATCGTTGCGATTTACCCGGGATCGTTTGACCCCATCACCAATGGCCACCTCGATCTGATCCAGAGAGGTTGCAGACTCTTCGACCATCTTGTGGTCGCGGTGTTGACGAATCTGGAAAAGCGCCCGCTGTTTACCGTGGGCGAGCGGGTGGACATGCTGAAGCTGGTCATCGGGGCCATCGCGAATGTGTCAGTAGACACTTTCAGCGGGCTGCTGGTGGATTACGCCCGGCAGAAGAAGGCTCAGGTGATCCTGAGAGGCGTGCGGGCCTTTTCCGACTACGAGTTCGAGCTGCAAATGGCCCTGATTAACCGCAAGCTCGAGCCGAGCCTGGAAACGGTGTTCCTGATGCCCGCCGAGTCCTTCGCTTACATCAGCTCGCGGCTGGTGAAGGAGATCGCTCACCTGGGCGGGTCCGTCAAGGCGCTGGTTCCGCCCACTGTCGAAGAGCGGCTGCGGGAGAAAGTTGAAGAAATGAACGTGTGAGGTCAATGAAGATGGAGTTTTCAGAAAGAATTTCCAGGATTTCGGTTTCACCCACGGCCGCGGTGGTGCAGAAGGCGGACAAGCTGAAAGCCAGCGGCGTCAATCTGGTGGATTTTGGCGCGGGCGAGCCGGACTTTCCCACTCCGGAAAATATCAAGCAGGCAGCGGTTCGAGCCCTCGAGGAGAACTTCACCAAATACACGCCGACGGGTGGCATTCGCGAATTAAGATCGGCCATTGTGGAAAGGCACGCCAAGGACTTCAGCTCGAGCTACACGGCGGAGGAATGCCTGGTAACAGTGGGCGGAAAGCACTCAATTTTCGAGGCAGTCGCCGCCATCCTCAACCCCGGCGACGAAGCGATTCTGCCCAGCCCTTACTGGGTATCCTTTCTGGATATCATTCATTTTGCGGGCGGCAAGGCTGTGCTCCTCAAAACGCGCGAGGAGGAAAAATTTGCGGTGCGCGCTTCCGAGGTGGAAAAGCTGATCACGCCGAAGACCCGCATGATCATCATCAACTCGCCCTGCAATCCCACCGGCGCTGTGGCGCCGGTGGAAGAGATGGAGAAGTTGCTGGCTTTGGCCGAACGCCGCGGCATTTGTCTGATGTCCGACGAATGCTACTGCCATTTTCTTTACGACGGCGGGAAGCCCTATTCGCTCGGAGCTTCAGGAAACCGTGAGAATCTGTTAATCGTAGGCTCGCTTTCAAAGACCTATGCCATGACCGGATGGCGGGTAGGCTTCACGTTGGGTCCCCAGAAACTGATCTCCAACATGCTGAAGCTACAAAGCCATTCCACTTCCAATCCCACCTCCATCGCGCAAAAAGCGGCGCTGGAAGCTCTGCGCGGGCCGCAGGATTCCATCCAGACCATGCTCGCCGAGTACGCCCGGCGGCGTGACCGAATCGTGCAAGGGCTGCGGTCCATTCCGGGCGTTCGATGCGCCGTTCCCGAAGGCGCTTTTTACGCCTATCCGAACGTCAGCGCCTACCTGGGGAAGAACGGCATTGCGGACGCAACGGACCTGGCCAATCAGCTTCTCGACGAAGGACGCGTGGCGCTGGTGCCCGGTCCGGCATTCGGCACGGCCGAGCACGTGCGGATTTCCTACGCGACATCCCAGGCGCAAATCGATGAAGGGTTGCAGCGCATGAAGGCATTTCTGGCGCAGCGCGTTCCGGCCTATGCCCAAGCTTGAAACCCCTCTTCAACTCTCTCCTGTCTTTAAGCCAAAGATCTGGGGACGCCGGGATTTGGCGCCGCTCTATCCGGATTCCTGGACGACGCGGCGGGGAAAAACCGTTACCAACCGCTATCCGGGGATTGATCCCAAATGGAAAGAGCCGGTGGGTGAGTCCTGGCTCACCGGTGACGATGCGAAATTCCTGAATGGCCCAGTGGCAGGCCGGACATTGGGCGAGGTCGCCCGGGAATACGGGCCGGAGCTGACAGGTTCGGCCGCTAAAAGCAAGGAATTTCCAATCCTCACCAAGTTCATCTTCACGAGCGATTGGCTTTCCGTACAGGTTCACCCGGACGATGACTATGCGGGGACGCATGAGGGATTCCGTGGCAAATGCGAGATGTGGTACATCCTGGACACGAAGCCGGAAGCCGCATTTCTGCTCGGCTTGAAGCATGGAACTTCCAAAGCAGCCTTGCGGGAACAACTTCGCCAGGGAAAGGCGCGGGAAAGTCTGCAACTTTTTAAGCCTGAAGCGGGTGAGGCCATCTTTGTGCCGCCGGGAAGCGTCCACGCTTTGGGCCCGGGAATGATCCTGTTCGAAGCCGAGCAGAATTCGGACGTCACTTATCGCCTGGATGATTTTGGCAGACTCGGGCCGGATGGAAAACCCCGCCCCTTGCACATTGAAAAGGCGCTCGACGTGACCCGGCCGGAGTTGCCGGCATATCGCGCGCTGCCCAAGCTCACATTCCGGGAACCGTTCGGCTCGCGCCGTTACGTCCTGGCAAGCCGGTTCTTTGCTGTAGAAGAATGGACCTTGCAAAAAACCGGTTCGTTCCAAGGTTCTATGGAAAGGGTGGAAGCCTTCACCATTCTTTCCGGTGAAGGTCGAGTAGAAACCGCGGCAGGCTGGTTTGGCTACCGGCCCGGTGAGGGCTGGGTCATTCCGCCCGCCACGCCGCATTACCGCCTGGCGCCCGAGATTGATACGGTCTTGCTTAAATTCTACGTCCCCAATATTGAAAAGGATTTCCTGCGGCCGCTCGCGGACCGGAAGCTGAGTCCTGACGAAATCAAGAAAGTTGTGTTTGACTAACGTCCATTATGAGTGAGCGTTCCCGTATCATTCCCAGCGCGGCAAGCCACTCCTCAGTCGAACGGGCCTATGCCGTCATCATGGCAGGAGGCAGCGGCACGCGCTTCTGGCCTCTGAGCCGGAAAAGAAAGCCCAAGCAACTTTTGGATTTGTTTGGCCCCGGGACTCTGCTGGAGCAGACCGTGGACCGCATCCGTGCTATCATCCCGCCGGAGCGGACGTACATTTTTACTCATGCTTTGCTCTTGAAGGAGGTGGCGCGGCTGCTGCCGGATGTCCCCCGGGAACAGATCGTGGCCGAACCCGCATCCCGCAATACCGCTCCCACCGTCGGTTTGGCTGCCCATGAAATCGCGGCGCGCGATCCCGAAGGCATGATGGTGGTGCTCCCGGCGGACCACGTCATCACCAAGCCCGCAAAATTCCGCCGGGTCCTGAAGGCTGGATTGAAATTTGCTTCTGTCGAGGGCCGGTCGGTGCTCGTGGGGCTGAAGCCGCATCGGCCCGAAACCGGTTATGGCTACGTTCGGTTGGGGGCGGCGAGCGGCGAGCTTGATGGCGAGGAGATCTTTGCGGTGAGGGAGTTCAAGGAGAAGCCTCCGTTCTCCGCGGCCCGCCGCTACGTGCTTTCGGGAAATTACCTTTGGAATGGAGGTATGTTCATCTGGCGAGCCTCGACCGTCCTCCAGCTTTTCCAAAGCTTTCAGCCGGAAATGGCCCGCACCCTCGCTTCGATTCAAGACCAGGGAGGTATCCGCTCATCCTCAACCCTGAAGCGGCTTTTCCCCACGTTGGAAAAGATCTCCATCGACTATGCCTTGATGGAAAAGATCAAGGACATCCATGCGGTGCCAGCGGATATCGGCTGGAGCGATGTGGGAAGTTGGGCCGTGGCCTATGAGCTGAATGCCAAGGACGGTGATGACAACGTTGTGCCTCGGAACAGCTTTTCGCTTCGATCCAAAGGCAACTTGGTGGTTTCACCCAATAAATTCGTGGTAACGGTTGGGGTTGAAAACCTGATAATTGTGGAAACCGAGGACGCGCTGCTGGTGGCGGCGAGAGATTGTGCTCAAGACGTCGGCAAAGCCGTCCAGGAGCTCGACCGGCGGGGTTTGAAGGCGCTGCTGTAGCGGCGGTGTCCTCGCCGCCACGAATTGCAAGGGCTTTTGGCGCTAACCTGGATTATTCACGCAGTTTTGCTCCAGGACGGCGCCGCTACAGCCTCCCAGAATAGAAACGATGACTCCATCAAATTCCCAAAAGACAAAAATCAAGTTCGGCACGGATGGCTGGCGCGGCGTCATTGGCGGCGACTTCATTTTTGTGAACCTCCGCCGCGTTGCCCAGGCGATTGCCCATTATGCCCGCGAAGAAGGCGAAGCGGCATCGCGCGGCCTGGTGATCGGCTACGATACGCGATTCCTCTCCCCCGAAAGCGCGCGTCTGGCGGCCGAGGCGTGCGCCGGGGCCGGTATTCCCGTGTTTTTGGCAGACCGTCCCACACCCACGCCGGCGGTGAGTTTCGCGGTGGTGGAACGTAAGACCGCCGGAGGCATCATGATCACCGCCAGCCACAACCCTTATCGCTGGAATGGTGTGAAGTTCAAAGCGCCTTACGGGGGCTCCGCCGCTCCCTCGATGATGCATCGTATTGAGAAGCACCTTCGCGGCGTGGATCAAGCCACTGCCCGCAGCTTGAAGCGCAAGGGCGGCAGCGTGAAGACTGTGGATCTGGTCACGCCTTACTTGGAAAAGATCAAAGGCAAAGTGAGCATGGAGCGCATTCGCTCCTCCGGCCTCCGTTTTGCCATCGATCCGATGTACGGCGCGGCGCGCGGGTCGATTGCCCGGCTCTTCGACGAAGCCGATATTCCTTACCGCGAAATTCACGGAGAGCATAATCCGCTTTTTCCCGGTCTCAACCCCGAACCCATCGAGCCACACGTGGCCGGGCTGCGCGACGCGGTGGTGAGCGGTGGCTACTCCGGAGGGCTCGCCACCGACGGCGATGCAGACCGTGTGGGCGCGATCGATCGTACCGGTTCGTTTGTGGATTCCCATAAGATCTTTTCAATCCTGCTTAAACACCTGGTGGAGGATTTGGGCCTGCGCGGAGAAGTAGTCCGGACTTTTTCAACCACTCAAATGATTGACAAAATCGCGCGCAAGCACCGACTGCCCCTGCACGTCACGCCCATCGGGTTCAAATACATTTGCGAACTGATGCTGACGCGCGATGTACTGATTGGCGGCGAAGAGAGCGGCGGGATTGGCGTGAAGGGACACCTGCCGGAGCGCGATGGCATCCTCAATTCCCTTTTGCTTGCCGAGGTCATGGCCGAAAAGGGGAAAACGCTGGGAGAGCTGGTGGGGGATTTGACGGCCGAATACGGCCCGCACTTTTACCAGCGCGTGGACCTGGAGCTGGAACGTCCGGCCATCGAACGACTGATGAAAAAGGTCTCGACCGGCAAGATCAAGAGTATTGCGGGGCGTAAAGTCACGGGCATCGACAGGCTGGACGGCGTGAAGCTGCTCTTTGCAGATTCCGCCTGGCTCCTGGTGCGTCCCTCCGGCACGGAGAACCTTTTGCGCCTCTACGCCGAAGCGTCTTCCTTGGACGAAGTCCGCGCCATGCTGGATGAAATCACCAACCGGGCGCGTGAAGAAGAAGGCCGCAGAGGGTGACCCCGTGTTTGGCGCTGTAGCGGCGCTCTATGAGCGCCGGGAATATGGAAGAACTCGGATGCAGCGGTCCCGCCCGTGCAGGTAAACTTCGACCGCCGCTACAAACGAAGTCTTCACCCCAGTTCCTTCTTCAGTACTTCCTGCGCCAGTTGCGGATTGGCCTGGCCCCGGGTGGCTTTCATTAACTGGCCGACGAACCAGCCGAGCGTCGCCGTCTTCCCGGCGCGGTATTGTTCCACTTGCTTCGGATTCGCCTGAATGATTTCACGGGCGGCGGCAGCGAGCTTTTCGGCGTCGTTAATTTGTTCAAGGCCTTTTTCAGCCATCACTTCGGCGGCGCGCTGACCCGTAGCAAACATTTCTACAAGGATTTCCTTTCCCATCTTGCCGGAAACCTTGCCAGCGCTCACCAGCTTCACCAATTCCGCAAGGTTCGCCGCTGTGACCGGCGACTGTGAAATCTCCTTGGCGCTTTCGTTCAGCAGATACGCCAGTTCGCTCAGGATCCAGTTGGCCGCCAGCTTGGGGTCACCGGATAATCTGTCTCTTATACACATC
>CALCEB010000160.1 GCA_937900045.1 uncultured Acidobacteriota bacterium | reverse complement strand
CCAAAAAATCATTAAAGGGTTCTGCCGCGCACATTCTGTCCCGTATTACGAGGCCGGCTTTCTCCAATCGTACCGGGAAATCCTGAAGTATCTGCATGGGGTTAGCGCCCGTTCGCGAGAAGGGGGTAGCGCGGAGCTTCCCGATGCCTGATACTCCGCGGCGCATCGTGGTTACAAGATAAGAACCACCGAGTTTCTGAGACGTGGCGGGCCCATACGTGCCGATGTTTGGCCTGTGTGCGATCAGAGAACGCCCAGCCGTAGCAAGTAGCGCATCGGGCCTGCCTTGGGAAAAGCCCACGGCCAATCAAAACCCGATTGACCGTGGCTATTCGCCGCTCCCTGTCAGGGCAGGCTCCGAGCGGCGCACCAGCAGATGGAATTGGGTTTTTACCCAGAAACTAACTTCCCAAGGTTGCCAGGACAGCCTGGGGCGAAGGCAAATCCGGTTGCAGTTGCGGGGACTTAACAACCTGCCAGCAGGATTTTTCGCGGAGGAGCTTCGAGACGAGGGCGTAGTGCATGGCGTGGCCGCCGCGCTCCGCGACCACGTGGCCGAGCAAGGGCAGGCCGAGCATGGCGAGGTCGCCGAGGAGATCCAGAATCTTGTGGCGGCAGAATTCATCCGGGAAGCGCAGGCCCTCCGGGTTCATTACGCCGTCGCGGGTTAGAACCACTACATTTTCGAGAGAGCCGCCGCGCACCAGCTTGTTCTTGCGTAGTTCTTCAACCTCTTCCAGAAAACCGAAGGTGCGGGCAGGAGCAATTGCGGAAAAATAGTCATCCGGCCGGTCGGCATATTCGAAAGCCTGTTGACCGATGAGCGGATGCGCGAAATCGATCCGGTAGGTGACGCGCAGGGTTTCGGAGGGATAAATCCCGATGCGCTTCAGTCCATCAGCCACTTCAACCGGCTCAACAATTTTGGCGTAAGATCGGGAAGCCCGCTGCTGCTTCACGCCGGCCTCGCGGATTAAAGCAGCGAATGGCAACGCGCTGCCGTCCATGATAGGAACTTCAAGGTTGTCAAGTTCGGCGATGACGTTGTCCACGCCCATGCCGGCCAGCGCGGAGAGAAGATGCTCGGTCGTCGAAATCAGCACGCCTTTGCGCATCAAACTTGTGGCGTAGCTCACTCGCGCCACATTCCGCGCTTTGGCGTCGATCGTGAAGCCGTCGAGGTCCGTCCGTTTGAAGATGATGCCGGTGTTAGAGGGCGCTGGGAGAAGTCTTAGATGAACCGGAACGCCCGTGTGCAACCCCACGCCAGTGGCGGTGACCGGGCGGGCCAATGTGTGCTGGTAGCTCAGGTTTTGGCCGCTCATGCACACTCCAAAGGAGCACGATGCCTGCCAAACCGAGCTGCCGCTCAAATCATTGTATATCCATCACTTAGAAGATTACTAGAATGTCAACATAGCGAATATGTGTGGCAAAAATACCACATTTGATGGTTGAAATGCGAATCCGCTGAGCCCGACTTGGCAAAGCCGTAGCCAAAGCGGACTCCCATGCCCGGGGCAACCGAACACTGTCATTCTCGCAAACGAAGATTGAATCCTATGACAGAGCCACTAAGGTGTGCCCGCGCCCGTGCCCAACTCGCCGCTGAGCCAGGACTCCCGAACCTTAATCTGGTCTGCAGTGGCTTTGGGAATTTCCTGGATGGAGTATTGCCAGGCTGAGGGCGGATCGAGCTTTACGGAAATTCGCAGCCTCTTTCCGAACCGCTGGACGGTGAATGGAACCACCGCGCCAGGCGGGTACATCTTCAGGCGGTCGTCAAGGCTGGTGGTGGCAAGGGACAATTCATCCACAGCAATCAACACGTCATCACGGCTCAGGCCGGCGCGGTCCGCGGCGCCACCTGGAATGACTGACGTGATCTTTTCACCGAGGTCGGTGGCCTCAATCAGAACGCCCAGCGACGGCGGCGCGCCCGGCTCGAGAGTCTGCGTTAACTTGAGGCCGGCAAGTTTGAGAACATCGTCATAGGGCAGCGGTTGGGTTCCCCGGATGTAATCCTGAAAGAATTGCGAAAAGTCAGTTCCTGAGACCTCATTCAAGGCATTCAATACATCGTCTTCGGTGTAACCACGGCCGGGTCCGTAATAAGTGGCGGGCGGCGCTTCATAACATTCGTGATAGAGATACTGCATGACATCGGCCAGCGATTTTGCGCCTCCGGTGCGGGAGCGGATTTCAAGGTCCAGCAACATGCCCAGCAGCGCGCCCTTGTTGTAATAGGAGATGGTGGCGTTTGCGAAATTCGTCTCCTGCATTTGCGGCGCGCGGTCATAGAACCAGGCGTGAAAGCTTGAACTCTCCGCCGACATCAGTCCCCGCCCCGGCTCTTGCTGGAAATGGCGGACCTCGTCCGACAACTGGTTGAGAAAGTCATTCCGGCCCCAGATGCCGGAACGAAGCAGATTCCAATACCCGAAGTAACTGGTGACGCCTTCCGCGAACCATAATGAGGGCGTGTAAACTTCCTGGGCATAGTCGAACGGTCCGAGCCCTTGCGGCCGCAGACGCTTGACATTCCAAAGGTGGAAGAATTCGTGGGCGGCGGTCTGGAAGGCTTCGATGACACCGGAATCCGAAAGCTCATTGCGGATCATAATCTCGGTGGAATTCAGATGTTCCATTCCGTCGCCCAGATCGATATAAGGCGAAAAGTGAAAGATGAATGTGTAGTCGTCGAAATCGGGCGCAGGCATCATCCCCATTTCGGCGTTTACGATCTTCTTGATTCCATCCACCAGCTTCGCCATCGGTTGTGAAACGCCCTGATCCTCGCCGTTGTAGGCGTGAACCGCCACACGAAAGGTCTTGCCATGATCCTGGAAGGTTGCGACCTGACAGCGGGGGGAGATTTCCATCGGGGTGTCGATGAGGCGGTCATAGTTGAGCGCGTGAAAGTCATGCTGAGTGGTGGACAGGGTGAAGCCGTCAACCATCTTCACGTCCTTCGCCCAATCCGGCGGAGTCTCCACCGTGAGGCCAATGGCATCAGGCTTGTGGCCGGCAACGTACATGTAAACCGAGGCGCCGTTAATATTGGCGTGCGTAGCGTCAAATTGCGAGAAAGAACCGGTGAGATCGTTGCCGTAGACGCGATACGTGACGCGCACTCTGCCGCCTGCCCCACGCGTGTCCACCCGCCAGGTTTGCTTATCCACGCTCGCCCACGGCAATGGCTGATCTTGCGCGCCTACGGCTTGGAACTGTTGCACATTCTTTGCGAAGTTATAAATGGCATAGCGGCCCGGCGCCCACGCCGGCAATTTAAAGTCGAGGAATGGGCCGGAAACGTTGGCGGCATCAATTTCAACGTCCATGATGTGAGTGGTGGGGCGCAGGAGGCGCAAATGGTACTGCAAGCCGAGTGATGGGGTAGCGTTGTTCTGCTGGGCCCGGGCGATGGCCGCCGGGGCGCAGAGGACAAGGCCAAGAATGATCCCTGGCCACTTCCGCGTTCGCTTCCGGAGTGGGCCGCGTGGCTTCATCATCCGGGCGCCAGCCACTGAATCGATGTGTCCTGCTGCGCCTCGTACTTTGATTCCGGCTTCATCCAAATTCCACCTCCACAACTGGGTACGATTCGTTCAGGAGTTCTTCGGTGAGCGCACCCATTGCCTTGAAAGATCCTCGAGAGCAGGGAAAGTCAAACGGGTTGGGATTACTCGGCGTGTTTGCGCCTCGGCCCGGCGATACTCTTCAAAGGAAGCAAAGATTTCACGCCAAGGCACAAAGCACCGCAAAGTAAAACCGGATTCATGGACCCGAGGCGGGTGTTAAAGTGAGGCGATGCACGGCATGGCTGTCAACAGCTTGATCGCTGAAGAGCATTGGGAAACTGCTGCCTTCGTACCAAGCGTTGAACTGGTCCTTGTAGTAACGGCTGGTGATCTGTCCCGATTCGCCGAGCGTGATGTTCTGAACGGATTGGTCCAAATCCGCGAAGTCCACCACCATGCGCATCGAGGGTCCGTGCGATGAAGTGGTTGCATTGACGGTGGTGGAAGTGCCCGATTGCGGATATGGCCCAATGTCAAAAACCCTGTCAAGCAATGGCACGTCACCCACCAGGGGATGGCGGAAAGTGATGGAATTGGCGCGGCCCCATTGCCAATCCGAGCGCTTAGCCGAATGGAGGGTGGCGGGAATTCTGGCCACAGCTTCCTCGAGGCTTCGGGTCAGAGTCTGGTTAAAGTTTTCATCGCCGGGTGGAAGCCAGCGGGTCAGGTTGTTGTCGATGACGTTCTGCAGAAACACGGTTCCCATCGCCCAGTTCATGCCGGCCAGGTCAGCGCCCACTTTGGGCGTCAAGATGCGTTCCCGCAACACTTGATTGGTAAGGCGGCAGACCAGCGTGGCGCCAGACCTCATGCGGGCCAGCCCGTCCCAATCCACCAGCAAGCCCAGCGCGTACTGGGCGTCCGCCGTTGTGGGCGGTTCATCGTGGGCCGCAAGCAAAAGCCGCTTAGCAAGCCAGGAATCGTCGAGCGTCTGGATGTCCAACTGGAAACGCTGCATGTCTTTCACGGTAAAATGGCCGCCGGACTGAAGCAACTGGAAAATGCGCGCGGTCCGGTAAGGCGATGAATCCCAATTGCGGGTAATCAAGTAAGGATAGCCATCGGGCACGACGCGGCTGTTGGCAGTGGCGATGATTCCGCCCGCAGGGTTGTAACTCTGCGGCAGGGCCGCAAAGGGGATCGATCCAGTCCAATCATAATCATCAGTATTGCCCGGCACGGGAACGCTGCCATCCCCCTTGTTGCGAATGGGAACAATTCCGGCCGCATAATAGCCAATGTTTCCGCTGGTGTCGGCGTAGACGAAATTCTGCATGGGGCCGGGAAAATCCCGAAGCGCGCCGGTGAATTGCCGCCAATTCTGGGCCTCATTCAGCTTCAAAAACGGGACCTGGATGCCTTGCGGTTGGAGCGCGGTCCACTCCAGCGCCAGGTTGCGCCCGCCATCATGGGAAACGATGGGACCGTGCCGGGTTTCTACCACCTGGAGGTGATAATCCTGCCTGCCGCGCACTTTAATGACCTCATCCCTCACTGTGGCCTTTACCCATTGTCCGTCGTGCTGGTATTCATCCGGGTTCTGAGGATCGAAGGTTTCAATAAACAAATCCTGCACATCGGGGCCGGTGTTGGTCATGCCCCATGCAATGTTTTCGTTGTGGCCGATGACCACCAGCGGCAACCCCGGCAAACTGACGCCGGTGACGTCCAGGTTCGGAGCTTTTAAGTGGATCATGTACCAAACGCTTGGAATGGTGTGATGCAAGTGCGGGTCATTGGCCAGCAAGGGCTTGCCGGAAACCGTGTGTGCACCGCTGACCACCCAATTATTACTGCCGAGGGCGGGCGGCTCCAGCGCGCCGTCCGGAATTTCGGACATGGCTGCGCCAAACATCACTTCTTCAGCGGTGAAGACTGCCCCATCTTTAGGTTTTTGTCCTGAGTCCAAGCTCTGTCCAGGACTGGAGCCCGTTTCTCTGCTTGACATTGGCCGATTGTGGGCCGCTGCGGAGCTTGTCAAGAGCGGGGCGGGATTCTGCTGCGGGCCGGTCGAAACCCGCCGCCTGCGCTTTAGAGGTTTGCGGTGGCGCCGGGGGCGCGCGCGCCGCTTCGTTGCGGGTTTTCGCTTCGCGGGGTTCTTTTTCGCGGGTTTGGTCTTCGCCGCGAGCTCCGCAACGGGATGATCGAGCGGAGTCGTGGCCGGAAAGAGATCATCGTAAAGCTGCCCGGAGACTTTGGAGCGCACTTGCTCGCGGTAAAGGTCATCCGGCCATGTGGTGTTGAGCACCTTTGCCATGTTCAGCGCCACGGAGAGCGAATCTTCAACCGTCCACGGGCGTGGCTTGTAATGCAGGACCAAGAATTCAATAGGTAGATCATCCTGGTGAGTTTCGATGAAGGCGTTGACACCGCGAGCGTAGGCCGCAAACATCGCCCTGGAATCCGGGTCCAAGCCGGCCACGCCGCGCTTCAACACTTCCGGAAAGCCGAGGGTACGAACCTCAATGTCCAGCTTCAAGCCGCGCTTACCCAGAATCTCCGCCAACTCGCCTTCGGCACGCCGGCGGCTTAGATCCATTTGCCAAAGGCGGTCTTGAGCGGTGACGTACCCCTGAGCAAAGCAGACGTCTTCCACCGATTGCGCGCGTAAGTGGGGCACGCCGTGCGGGTCCCGCAAAACTTCGACAGGAGCTTTGAGTCCTTCTAAGTGAATTTCGCCGTCGAGCTGAGGGAGACATTCCCGGGTGCGATGATAAAGCCAAACACAAGCTCCACCGGCTAGAAGTGCAATGACGACCACAACCAGCAGAACCGCGCGCCAGGAGGCTGAGCCACTCTCGTTAAGGTTCCGGTTAAAATCCGGGCGAAAACACGGGGCGGGAAATGACGGGTCGAATTCGGACAATGGCGGCCACTCCTTCCTTGGAATGGCCGATGTTACTAGAAATCCGGCAGCGCGACAATGCCCGGCGCTTCATGCACAAGCCTCCGGCAGGTTAAAATGCACTTCAGCCACTTCTATCGCGGTTCGGCCTCCCAATCAACCGGCTGGCTGATGAGTGGAAAAATGGAAGGTGCTATCTTTGATTTCGGCGCTGGATCTAACGGCCGACACGGGCCTGATTGCGGTTGTTTGTGCCACGCTCAACATCGGGATCGGCCTGCTGATCTGGGGCCGCTACAGCCCTTGGCGCCATTGGCCGCACCGGCGCTTCGATATTTTCCGCCTTCATCGCTGGACCGGTTACGGAACCGTTGCCTTCACCTTGCTCCATCCCATTCCATTGTTGTTCTTGAAGGATCCGCACTTCCGGCTGCTTGATGTGGCTCTGCCCCTCTGGTCGCCCCGGCAGCCGCTGCAGAACACGCTGGGCGCCATTGCGCTTTATCTGCTGGCGATGGTCATCGTCACGTCGCTTTACCGCGTGGACCTGGGACGCAAGATCTGGAAGAAGTTCCATTACCTCACTTATGCCGCTGCAGCAGCCTTGTTCGTCCACGGAATTCTCACGGATCCGCAATTGAAGAACTCACGCATCGACCCGCTGGATGGAGAAAAGGTCTTGGTGGAGGTTTGTCTGGCCCTGGTGATGATTGCGGTCATCTGGCGGTTTGGAAAGCGCCGCAAGGCTCCCCGGGGCTAGTATTTCAATTTGGAGCCGGTTGTAGGAGGAGTCCTTCTGATATGCGGAGCGTAACGAAGCCTCTGCTTCTACTTTGAAGCGCCGGGGCTTAGACGGAAAGACCCTTCCAGTGTGAACCGGAAGGGTATTCTTTAAAGGACCGATGAGCATTGCCAGCGACTCATGTTAAGCACTGTATCGGAAGCGCCGGATGAGACCGGCAAGACCGATCAGACCGGTTCCGAACAGACCCAGGGCTGTCGGCTCAGGAACCGTAGTAAGAGCGTTGCTTACCGCTGAGACAGTCGCCGTTCCCGCCTCATTGCCGCGCACCGTAATGTCTTTGGTAACGCTCAGAGACGTGACGGAGGGAAATGAAATCGCGTCGGTCGCTACCGTACCGCCAGAATCCGTGTAGACCAACAGGTGCTGGCCATTACTGGTGGTTTCGGCAACGGTGACTATGCCGTCCTTGGCGGAGCCATAGCCTGCCATGCCAAGGGTCAGACCGGTGATCGTACTGGAAGTAGCCGTGTACCCAATCAAAGAGTCCAACCCTTCGCCCGGACCCACGCTCCAACCAGCATCGAACTTCAGCCCGCTTGTGCCGTAGCCAGGGAGCACTTCGATCCCGGACGCCGGAATCGCAACAGCCCCCCCCGTTGCCGTGCCCGAATACGCAAAGTTGGAGAAGGTTACATTGCCGTCGGTACACGAATAACCGTTGACAAGATAGGTGGTAAGGGAGGCGGGAGCGCATGCTCCTGCCAACGCCAACCCTGAAAACGCAAACGTGAGAATTACTGTAAGCATTAGTTTTTTCATTTTCTTCCTCTTTCTGTGATCTCCTGCATTGATTCCACTGTTATCCCTGCGATGCAATGAGCACCTTCATTGCCAAACACTACTTACTGAAAATATAAGAGTTAGCTGCATCAATACCTTTTCAATGGCGATTAAGATGGGTAATCCATTTCGCATCGGTGGAAACACTTTTCTCTTTTCTCAGGGGTCATCTGTTTGCCCTTGGATTCAGTGTCGAAAATTACGCAAGTGATTAATAATCAATAATGTGTAAAGGTCCCTTTGGCTCTCAATCGACGCAGATTGAGAGCCTCCGGGGATCCCCATTGAGCGGCGCGCCAGGACCGGCGGAGTTAAAGCCCCTCTCTGCTGAGTATCCTGTAAGGCGTGCGCACCGACCTCCAACAAAGCGCTCTTTGGCGACGCTCGAACATCGCCGACATGCGTTACAATTTCTTCTGTGGGTACCTGGTAGCTGACAAGGCTTTTGGAGCATCGAAGTCACCAGGATGCAAGTAGAACAAACAATGGCTCGGAGCGCTATTTCCGCTCGCGTCTGGATGGTGATGGTCCTACTCTTGGTGGTGGGGCCGGGCAATCTGCTAGGCGTGACCAAGCTCTACTTGAAAGACGGCACCTACCAGCTCGTCAAAAGTTACGAGGTGAAGGGAGACCGAGTTCGGTATTACAGTGTGGAGCGGTCGGAATGGGAGGAGATTCCCACCGCGCTCGTCGATTTTGACGCCACGCATCGAGCCGAAAAGCAGGAGCAGGCAGTGAAGGCGAAGGAGGTTCAGGAGGCAAAGCAGATTGAGCAGAAACACATCAGCCAGCAGGCTGTTGCAAACGGATACCTGTTGGCGCCCGGAGTTCACTTGCCCACAGACCAAGGCATCTTTGCCTTTGATGGAACCCGGGTGACTCCTCTTGCCCAGTCCGAAGGTGATGTCGTGCAGGATCGAAAGCGCATGGCGCTCAACATGGCGGTGCCAGCCCCCCTTCTGAAGCGGCAATCGCTTGTGGCGCTGGCCGGCCCGAAGGCAGCCGTCCGGTTTCAAGACTTGCAGCCCATGTTTTATGCTCAGTTCGCGGATGCCACAGTGGCCAGCCTACAATTGATTGCGGTGAAGTCCACCAAGCAGGACCGGGTGGTTGAGAAGGTAGATGTGGGTTTCAAGGGGAAACCAACCGAATCCCGAGTCTCCATCCCTCTCCGCCGGACCCAGGTTGCTCCAGGAATCTATGAATTCCAACTTGAGCGGCCGCTCGCGCCCGGCGAGTACGCTTTCGGCGAAATCCAGGGCAACAAGATGAACTTGGCCGTGTGGGACTTCGGGATTGACTCGCCTCACTGATTTCAGCGGTTTTCTTTCACTCGCACGACCCATTTTGGCCATTCCGGGTCTCTCAACGAAAGTGTAAGATTAACCGCCCAAGTTAAAATGGAAAACCGCAGGGCGCCTGGCAAAGTGCCAGCGGCTAGCCGCGCGGAGGAAAGCTCAAACATGCCGCATTACATCCTAGCTCTCGATCAAGGCACCACCAGTTCCCGGGCCATCCTCTTTGAAAGGAGCGGAAAAGCAGCAGCTTCAGCCGCGCAGGAATTCAAACAGCATTATCCGCGGCCCGGATGGGTGGAGCACGATGCAGAGGAAATCTGGGAGTCGCAGCGGGGGGTTGCCTTGCGGGCGTTAGCTCAAGCGAAAGTTCTCCCCGGTGATGTTCACGCCATCGGTATTACCAACCAACGGGAAACGGTTGTCTTGTGGGACCGTGCTACGTCGCGGCCGGTTCATCCTGCCATTGTTTGGCAATGCCGGCGCACCGCCGCCACTTGCGACCGGATTCGGCGCGAGGGTTTTGACCGGACACTGCGTGAGAAGACCGGCTTGGTTGCAGACGCTTATTTTTCAGCTACTAAAATCGCTTGGCTCCTCGAAAATGTTCCGGGGGCAAGCGAAAAGGCGGAGTGTGGAGACCTGGCTTGTGGAACGATTGACACCTGGTTGCTATGGAAGCTGACGGCGGGACGCGTTCACGCTACGGACGTTTCCAACGCTTCGCGGACAATGCTCTTTAATTTACGAACGATGGCCTGGGATGATGAAATCCTTGAATATTTCCGTATTCCCCGCGCCATCCTCCCGGAAGTGAAGTCCTCCAGCGAAGTGTTTGGGGAAACAAACTTGCTGGGCGGTGGCGGCTCGACCGCTGTGGCGGGCGTGGCGGGTGACCAGCAAGCTTCCCTCTTCGGGCATCGCTGCTTTGGCCGGGGTGACACCAAGAATACATACGGTACCGGTTGTTTCCTGCTGATGAACACGGGCGCCGAAGTGTGTGAGTCCCATTCCGGTTTGATTTCGACCGTCGCCTGGCGGCGCCATGGGACGACCAATTTTGCGCTGGAAGGGAGCATTTTCATTGCTGGAGCTGCCATCCAGTGGCTGCGTGATGAAATGGCCATCCTGCCAGATGCCGAAGCGAGTGAAGCGATGGCGCGAGCTGTTCCTGACAACGGCGGTGTCTATTTTGTCCCTGCTTTTGTCGGGTTGGGCGCGCCACACTGGGACCCTTACGCGCGAGGGGCGATTGTGGGCCTGACGCGCGGCTCAAACCGTAACCACCTGGTGCGGGCTGCGCTGGAGTCCATGGCCTATCAGACGCGAGCTGTGGCAGAAGCGATGGCCGCCGACTCCGGTCTGCGGCCCCGGGTCCTATGTGTGGACGGCGGCGCCACGCGGAATGATTTCCTCTGCCAGTTTCAGGCCGACATTCTGGGTATTCCCGTGGAGCGCCATGCCACGGTCGAGGCTACGGCTCTGGGAGCGGCGTATCTTGCGGGTCTCGCTACCGGATTCTGGAGGGATGAGCGGGATTTGGAGCGTACCGGCGAGGGGCTATTGAAAGCGGACGGGCAAGACGTTCCATCCCGGTTTGAACCACGAATGGAGACTGGACGGCGCGAAGGTTTTTATCAGGGTTGGATGCGGGCAGTTGAACGGGCAAAAGGGTGGGTGAAGGAGGCGGCGGATTCTGCCACCTAATGCAAAAGTGACAACGCCTGGCGGATGGAGCGTGGGGCGCGCATGCACAGTGCGCATAGGGGATCCGCACTACCTTCAGAGACGTAGCCGCAGGTCGGCTACTTATTTCAAGCTGTCCGGGGGTAGGGTTACAGTGACATCTTGGTCCAGGCGCATTCCGATGAGCGAGCCCGCTCGCAGTGCTGCTTCCTTGCCTTTCGGAATAATCAGGGCGGCCACGGCTCCAGCGGCCCCAGCCGCGATTCCGCCGGCCAGCCCACCTGCGGCGGCGCCAGCCGCTGCGGGTGCGATGAACATTGCGACTTGTTTCTTGTGATTCGCCCCGCCGCCTTTCAAGTCGCCTTCGGGACCGACGTTCGGATCGCTGCCGCTTTCGCTGGAGAACACCTCCGTCAGGGAGCCAAGGATGGCCAGTTTTTCGCCATTCGGCATCGTAACCGTGTCGAAGATGATGCTGAGGTATCCACCCTTGCCGCGCCGCCCCGCGGGCTTCACTTCACCAATGTGGCCATCAATGCGCACACCCTTGGGCAGCACTTGCGTGTCTTCCACCGTCACCGGATCGAGCAGAGTTGTAATCACGCGGTCCCCGGCTTTCGAAGTCTTGGTGTTGATGCTGGTGTGGAGCTGCAGCTTGAATTCCGTTCCCTCCGGAATAGTGATCTGGTTAAGGTCACTCTGATCGTCCGGCTGGGCCTGCGAATCCTGAGCCCAAAGCGATTGCGAAAGACCGGCGATCATCAGCGCGGCACAAATCAGAGTCAAAAACCGTTTCATTTCCCAACTCCCCTGTCCAAAAGTTCTCGCCAGAGGAAATCCTCTCGAGAATGCCTTTCCATATTTCAACACCAAAGCGCGGGTTCGTCAAAGAGAAAATCGGCCAGGCCGGGATTATTCACCAGAGAGTCAATATATGGGTTCAATGGATTTGGCGTCAGGACAGAGCGGACTGTTCAGGTCCTTAGCACCCCATGCTGTATAGAATCTGTCCAACAACTCTCCAAGGGGAGGTTACAAGGTTAAGCCAAGTAATGTCATCATCCATCAAACCCGGCGGCCTCATTGCAGCGAAGCCTATCCACGCAAAAACTTGACCTCGCGATAACGGGGTGTGGGAATCCAGCCCGCGCGCGGCGAATCGCTGAGCCCCGCTTGCGCGGGGGTGACAAACAAGAGCCGTAAGGGGCGAACGCTGGCCAAGTTTCAAATTCGTTTGGTTTCTACGGAATATTTGGGACTTCGCCCGGAAAGTGTTGCGAGCTCGAGGCGAAACAGGCCGGGTTCTGCCTTGAATTTGAGTTATACTTTTGCCGGAATCGGCCTTTTGTTACTGGAAGTAGCCCGATGCGGGCCCGGCGGGCCCGCGCCATCCTGTAGACGGAAAGCGTAGGACGCGCTTTACGGAGCGGAGAGTGTTTTCTTACTGAAAGGAAGACGCCTTGCCTGCCGAGGTTATTGATATTCGCCACTTCGAGGCGCGCGATTTCCAGCCGCTGCTCGCCACAGAATCCCGAGCTTGGGAAGACGAACTGCGCTGGGACTTCGCGTCCTCCAAGCGGATCATTTCCGCGTGCCTGGCGGAAAAGAGGCTTAGTGGGTATGCGCTGGTAAAGGGGGGACGAGTTCTAGGATACAGTTTCTTCATTTACGAGGAATTCAAAGGGCTGATCGGGGATCTTTTTTTTGACCGGAGCGGCGTGGACCCGGAAGAATGCCGGACGTTGGTGGAGCACGTCCTGGAAACCATCTTGGCAACCCCTCGTTTGAAAAGGGTGGAAGCGCAACTTCCGCACTTCAAAGTGGAGGAAATAGGGCCGGACTTCCGGGCCCACGGGTTTGAAGTCTTTCCCCGGCGTTTCATGACTCTCGACCTGAAGAAATGGCCGAGCGACGATCACGCTTCCGCGAATTCCCGGCAAAGCCTGGGAAACTTCTCTCTGGTCCCTTGGGTGAGGCGTCATGACGGTGATGCGGCCAAGCTCCTGTTTCACACTTACCGCCGCCATGTCGACGCCCGGATCAATGACCAGTACCTTTCTGTTCCTGGGTCATCCCGGCTCATTGAGAGCATCCTGCACTTCCACGGTTGCGGGGAGATTCTGCCGGGCCTTTCCCAGGCAGCCATTCACCTGCCCACTGGGAAACTTGCCGGGATTCTAGCGCTGACGGAAGTGCGCTCCGGGACCGCTCACATCCCGCAGATCGCGGTGGCGGAAGAATTCCAAGGATGCGGGCTTGGACAAGCCATGATGGAACAGGGTTTCCGCGAGCTTGTGAAGCGGGGTCTTGAGGAAGTCACGCTGACCGTGACCGATGCGAACGCGGGGGCAGTGAAACTCTACGAACGGGTGGGATTCCTAACCTTCAAGATTTTTGGAGCCTATGTTTGGGAACCGCGAGAATAGGAAGAAGCTGTCCTTGTCGAGAGCCAGGACGGGCGGGCACAAGGCCCGCCCCGGCATGGAACCCGTGAGACGGACTATCCACAATTCATTTTTCATGTTGCGGCCACAAGCGCCTATGTAACCGGGGGCTTGCCGCGACTGGTTTTTTCATACAAATACCGGTCCCGGCGGTCCACCACACTCCGCGTCAAGCGAGGCGCCCAGCGCAGGCCTAGCAGTACCAGGTGGACTCTGCGGGAGGGAACTGCGGCGTAGGCTGCCTCGAAAGAGTGAAGAGCCCCCTTGAATTCTCCTGCTGCCAGGCTTCGCCTGCCATCCTCCACCGCTAATTGCGACTGGGATCGAGCGATCTCCTCACGGACAAGACCCGCCTCTTTTCTTGCTGGATCGAGCCTGGGTTCAAGTTTCTGCAGGACCTTGATGGCCTGCGGGACGATGACATCGTGATTGTACGTTGCGCTTACCGAGTGGACTCGCCGCTTCCCCAGCACCTTCCGGAGGTAGGCCATCTGACCCCCGGAATACAGGAGCCTAAGCCAGTATTGATAGTCTTCGAGCAGGTAGTGCTCTTCAAAGAATCCAACCTTCAACGCCGTCTCCCGCTTCAACACAACACAGGACGCGAAAGCGCCCCCGTGGGTGGGTAAAATCTTCTCAAACGTTACCGGACCGTGGATAGGGTAAAGCGATTGCCAGGATTTGCCCGCCAAGCTGGTATCTCCGAAATAAATGCAGTCGGCAACCGCCAAATCTAATCCGGGATGCTCCTGGAAAAACTTCAATTGGTCAGCCAGAAAATCCGGCAACCATAAGTCGTCGCTGTCAAGAAATGCCAGAAACTCACCTCGCGCCCGGCGGATCGCCGTATTGCGGGCGCCACCCGGCCCCCGGTTTTCCTCTCTGATATAGTGAATGCGGTCCCGGTAGGGCAGGAGGGCTTTTTCCAATTCCAGAGTGTCCGGCGAGCCGCCGTTGACCACGATGACTTCGAAGCTTTTGAATGTTTGTGAAAAGACAGAATCCAGGGTTTCAGCGATAAGATGAGCGGTTTTGTATGGGGGGATGATAACGCTAACAGCAGGCATCGGATTGGCTTCAGGACTTTCCATGGTTTTGATCGAGTCAGGAACTGTGGAAGACTGCCTCTTTCTCACCCGCCAGAATATGATTGACGGCTTCAACACCCATCATCACCGAGTGGTCCATGTTACCGATCTCGTATCGCCACGCGCCAAACCGGCCCCGTGAGTAAATTCCCTGATTCATCAGGGCCGGCTGCAAAATGCCCAGCGCCCGGTCCCGGTCCAGGGTGGGAATCGGGTAGGAATATTCGACAACGCGATGATAACGCGAAACAACCCGGTCACGGTCAGACTCCTCCAACACTTTGGCGCGGATCAGGCAGGCAATCATCTGGTCCAGCATCTGCTCCGGGTCCGGCGGCTCTCCCGCCCGGAATGACATTTCGCACATCAGCGAACTGTAATGCTCCGTATCTCCACTCGGGACATTAAAAGGCGAGTAGTGGGAGAAATTCGTGGAGCGGTAGCAGGGGACGTCCGGGTCGGTGAAATAGGTCCAGCAATTGCTGGTCTCAATCTTCTTCTGCAAGCCGATGCCCAGCACCAGCAGGTTATTGTGACGAAGGTCTGCGGCCGCTTCCTGGACTTTGCCATCGGCAGGCTTCAACATCTGCGCCAAGAGGTCCAGCGGCGAGGTTGAGATCAGGACATCGTAAGTATCGCCGCTTCCGTCCGCAAAGGAAACCGTGCGGCGGGCTGAATCCACTTCAACCAGCCGTTTCCCGGTCTTCACCTTTTCCGCAAACGACCGGGCGATGCGCCGGTAAATTTCTCCGGTGCCACCATGAAGCGGAAACCTAAACTTGCTGTTCGGCCCCCAGCCTACGTCATCGCGCTCGTAGAGAACGTTTTCCAGCAGGCGTTTGAAATCCACCACCGCCACCCGCTCCGCGATCCAGGATTTCGACATCTGCTCAAGGGGTGTCGTCCAAACCTTCGAGTTGTAAGGAAACATGAAGGTTTCTGCGATACCCTCACCAAACGTGGCCAGGGTCCATTCCCGGAAGTTCTTAGACTCCTGGCTTTTTGAGTTGGCAGAGGCTTTGGCTGCGCCCAGAAGACAGCTAACCTGAAGGGGTTTCGGCAGGTATCGAAGGTTGTTCTGAAAAGGGTAAGGAACCCAAAAGTCCTGAGTGAGGATCCAGCTCTCCCGGACCCGCTCGTGAACTTCACCGGCGAGCATTTGATCTACCAGCCGGTCGAAATACGGATAGTGCGAGAAGATGACGTGTCCGCCTTCGTCCCACAGGAATCCCTGCGCATCGACGTGGGAAGTGGCGTGCCCGCCCACATCGTCCGCCTTTTCGTAGAGCACCCAGTTCTCATGGCCGAGTTCGTGCAGCCGGTAACCAGCGCCCAACCCCGTGGGACCGGCGCCAAT
>CALCEB010000159.1 GCA_937900045.1 uncultured Acidobacteriota bacterium | reverse complement strand
AGCACAAGTTCTTTTCGCTTTCAGCCGCGCCCTTCGTGTAGCGGCTACGGACCGCTTCTTCAGGATCAAACGTGAGTTTACCGGCTTGGGCCATTTTGACCTCCGGAAAGAGTTTACATCCCATCACGTTGGGCTGGGCGAGGAGAACGGCGCCTTCGTTCGGATATTGACCCAATCTGACGGCTGGAATACGTCATCGTCCTTACGAAGCGCACGACGAAGAATAGCACGAAATAGTGACAGCTTTTATTGTAGACTCCCGCGGCGGTCGCAGGCTTGCGCTACGAAGAAGCGCAACGTATGAAGCGCGTTCCTGAGCGAGGATCTCAAATGACGGTCTCCATGCGCTGAAAAGCGACGAGAGAGGAGGAGCTTGGGTCAACACCACACGGCCTGCTGACCCCCGAGCAGCCTCCTCCTCTTCCGTTAGCCAAGACCCCTTAAGAAGCGGCTTTGATGCTCTCAACGTGGATCGTCTTCGTCGCTTTGTCGTAACTGCCAGTAACCTCCACCTTCTGGCCGGCAAATTCCCGGGGTTTGTCCTGGTTGTCGAGTTGGTACGTGGCCTTGTGGGCCGCATTGTAGAGCACGAACTTACCGCCCATTTTTACGCACTGCAACGTACACATCTTACTGTCTTGGCCCATGTGGTGCATCTGCTCCATCTTGGCATGAGATCCCATCATGGCGCATTGGCTGTCCATGATCTCACCGGTGAACGTCTTGGGCTTCGAGGCCGCGAAAGAAGAGCCCGCCAGGAACAGCAGAGCTGCAAAGCTTATAGCCAGTTTCTTCATATTTCCTCCAATTTGGATGTTGGGTGAGGCTCGAGCGCCTACCGTTAAAGTGAGTGAGGCTTGGGGCGGATTTATTACAGGCGGTGCCGTGCGGGCTAAGGCTTTTGCGCAAGCCGCTCAAGGACGAGTCTCTTGGCGGTTTCGATCTCGGCGGCGGGAACCGGTCCGGCAGCTTCCCGGAGGGCTGCGGCGAGAGCGCGAAGTTGACGTGCGTATCTCCTGCAATTCCTGCAAGCCGCAAGATGCAGCCGGATGCCGAGCCTCTTCAGAAGGCCGGCGGTCAAGTACTCTTCGCTCGAAATCAATCGGACAATTTCGGAGCAGCGATACACGGATCATCCCCTCTTCAGTCCCATCCTCTCAAGGCATTCGCGAAGGTAATTGCGAGCCCGGAAAAGGAGCACACCCAAGTTGGTGGGTGTTATCTGCATTTTATTACAAATCTCCGTGGTGTCCATTTCCGAAACGGCCCGGAGGTAAAACGCAATGCGCTGAGCCCGGGGAACCGTTTCCAAGCACTTCTCAACCATCTGCCGGGCTTCGCGGCTGAATATTTTCTTTTCGATATCAAGCGGGGGCTGTCGCCACTTGCCTTGAAGGTCAAACTTCGATTCCATGACCTCGTCAATGGGATCGTTCTCCTCCGCCCGCTGCTTCTCCCGCAAGTGCTCGGAGACCTTATTGTAAAAGATTCCGAAGAGGAACGTACGAATGTGCGAACGGCCCTCGAACCGGCCAATTCCCTCGATCAAGGCGGCGAAGGCAGACTGGGCAAGGTCCTGGCTATCTTCGATGGTGAACCCCATGCCCCGCGCCGCCCGCAACAGTTGCGACAGATACGCGTCTGCGAGCTCGGCCCAGGCCACGCGGTCACGCTCTTTTAAGCGCCGGAGGAATCGCGCATCGGAGAAATTTGGCTCGGGCATATGTAAGAACCGCACGCTTTCCGGCACCTACCGGTTGAGCGCCGGATTTGACGATGACGGCATCATAACAGGTAAGCCTCATTGCGAATCGGAGGCCAGGCCCGCTCGGATTGCAGCGCCTTTCATGGTGGCGCAGCAGGTGAGTTTTGTATTTGTAATTCCCGGCTCATTGAGCTGAAGTGAGCGCCTTCAGAAAGCGGTAATAGAAGTCCACGCCCCGGTAAAAGGATTCGACCCGCACCCGTTCATCCCGGCCGTGGGCGCGCACATCGTCTACGTCGATGGCAACGCCGGAAATGCCATAGGTCGGCAGGCCGGCGGCGTTCGTATAGACTCCGTCTGAAGCTCCGGTGGACATGGTGGGAACAACCGGCGCTCCGGGCCACATTTCGGCGGCGACCCGCTCCAAGGGCCGCATTACTTCCGGACTCAATTCGACGGGCGGCAGCGCCTTTGAATCTGGCGCATGGTCCAGGAGCCGTCCGCCCGTAGTCACATACCGCACTGAGATTTTGGGATCGTCAAGAACTCGAACCAAGGTTTGCCGCACCTCTTCGCGCGAGTGACCGGGCAGAATCCGGCAATTCACAATGGCGCGCGCCATCTGCGGCAACGCATTGTTGGCATCCCCGGCGTCCAGCCGCGTCGCCACGCAAGTGGTCCGCATGGTGGCGTTCTGCAAGGGGTCATTGGAGAGGCGCTTGATGGCGGCCGGATCGGGCGGCGTCCTTAGAATGGCCTTCATGTCTGCGGATTCCTGCCCGCTCTCGACCGATGCCATGCGTCCGAAATAGGCGCGGGTCACCGGATTGAGCTCGAAAGGAAATTGGTAATGCTGCAACCGGGCCAAGCCGTCCGCCAAGTGGTAGATCGAATTGTCCGGGACGGGCAGGGAACTGTGACCTCCCGGATTGGTCACCGTGAGTTGGGAATCCGCATAGAGCTTTTCGCTTCCATCCATTGAAACAATCAGCGGTTTGCCGTTCTCGGTGTCCACGCCTCCGCCGTCGGAGTTGAGGACGAACTCGGCGTTGATCAGGTCGCGGTGGTGCTTCAGCAGCCAGTCGACGCCGTTCGATTTGCCACCCTCCTCGTCCGCGGTGAGAGCCAAAATGATGTCGCGGTCCGGTTTGTATCCTTCCCGCTTCAGGCGCATCAGGTCCGTCACCAGAATGGCGTCATCACTCTTCATGTCCTGCGTGCCGCGACCGTAGTAGTAGCCGTCCTTCTCAATAAACTTGAAGGGATCGGTGGTCCAATCCTCGCGGCGCGCTTCGACCACGTCCAGATGGCCGATGAGCAGAATCGGTTTGTGGACGCCTGTGCCATGCAGCCGCGCCACCATGTTTTCCTTGCGGGCATTCGGCCCGAGCACCTGGACGTCGCTCGCCGGAAAACCGGCATCGCGGAGGCGCTTCGCCATGGCTTGGGCGGCAACGGTGACGCTGCCCACCGAATCCGTGGTGTTGATCTCAATCAGTTGCTTGAAAATGTCGTGCGAAAGCTGCCGGGTCGCGTCATCAATCTGCGCGGGCAAAAAGGGCGCAAAGAGCAAAATTGATAACACCAAGAATGCCGCACCATACCTGAATTTCCGCATAAGAATGGCTCCCCCGTCCATGCTCCGACCTAGAATTTGGCTCAAGATACATGAGGACGTCTGCCGGCGACGGACATTTGCTGCAGCGCCCCTCCGAGCTTGCCCTGACAGGGAGCGGCGAAATCCGCCGGTCACAGACCGGCGCTACAGAGCCGGGCGTCGCCGGCTTACAACCGTGTGTACAACACCAAGCCGTGCAACAACAAAGTAGCAGAAATATTCCTGCCAAGCTTGGGTTTTCACGGGAAACTTTGTCGAGCGTTCGTCCCGGGCCCAGGGTGCGAATGCTGATTTTTTTGGCTTTGAATTGGCTTTGAACTGGGTTTGTTG
>CALCEB010000158.1 GCA_937900045.1 uncultured Acidobacteriota bacterium | reverse complement strand
AGAAGCACTGGATGTTGGATCGGGTGGCGGAGGAGAACTGTTGCCCCGGGACGGAGAGCCAGCAGGTCCTTGCCGCTCAGGGCCGTGAAAGGCAGCGTCATTTCGACACCGAAGATGGCGTCCTTCAACCTCTCCCGGAGCTGTTGCGCCGCCTCGGGTTTGGACATCCGGCTCCGGGAATTCAATTCCTTCATTTTGCGCAGTAGGAGAGATGAGGCGGAGGTGGGAATCGCCATGCTCATCGTGCCGAAGAGCCCCAGCATCCGGATTTCGAAACTCAGGAAAAGCGTTTTGTCATACGAGGACATGATGCGGTAAAGCTCCGTGTGGCGCAATTTCTGGCCAAGACTGAAGTCCATTTCCAGAACCTGACGCCAGGCCGTGGAAAGCTCGGACGTAACAATCTCGATAACGCTCTCAATAACTCCCTCCTCGATCTCAGTGAGCGGCCTGGGCTCCATGGCGGGGTTTCCGTCACCTCCGAGGAGCAGATTAATCATCGACAAGGCGATGGAAAGATCCATGCTAAGCACGGTTGCCGCGCGGGTAGGAAACATGGGCAGTGAGACCAGGTAATTGTGCTCGGGCACGTTCTGGACCACGTCGCCGTAAGGCAATTCCTCAACTGACATCAGGTTAATCTCCAGGTTTGCCTGCAGGCTGGCGCTGATGCGGGTCTTCAGATTCCGGGCGAACCGCTCGTGCAGTTGGGTGATGCTTTGAACCTGCTGCTTGGAAATTCGCGACGCCTGCCCGAAGGCGAAGGGTGTATATTTGCGCGTCCTCGAAGCGCTGGGAGGCATCGGCCCGGCCGTTTTCGAGGACCGCAGCAGGGCGTTAATTTCGGCTTGGCTTAAGACCTTTTCCATGTGGTTTACTCCATTGAAACTGCACGTTGGGCCGCGGAAGATGAAGGGGTGCGGGCGTTCAAGAGCTCTTGCATGCGCCCTCTCATGCGAAGAAGGGCGGCGGAGTGAATTTGGGAGACACGGCCCTCACCGATGCCGAGCACCCTTCCCACCTCCTTCATTGTCAGTTCTTCGTTGTAATAAAGCGCCAGCAGTTGGCGCTCGCGTTCTAGAAGTTCGCTCACCGCCTGAGTCAGGCAAGAGCGGATTTCCGACCGCAGGCAGAGATAATAAGGATCTTCGTCGGGCGAATTCGGGACATACTTAAAGCGCGTTTCATCGTGACCCTCTTCGCCTTCCATCGCCTGCAAACTGCCAAGGTTCACGCCGCGAAGGTCGGTTAGGAGTTCTTGGAGGTCTTTGACTCCGATATTCATGGCCTGCGCCACTTCCTGCTCGGAAGGGTCGCGGCCCAGAGTGTGCTGCAGTTTGCGGCTGGTCTCTTCCATCTCCCGCGCCTTCCGCCGGACGGTGCGAGGACACCAGTCAAACTCGCGGAGCATGTCCAGCATGGCGCCCTGAATCCGCAGCTTAGCGAAGGTCTTGATCTGCACGTTGCGGGAAGAATCAAAATTCTTGATCGCTTCGAGCAGCCCGACGACCCCGGCGTTGATCAGGTCATCGAGCGGCACGTGAGCGGGCAGACGGTCATGGATGCGGCGGGCAATGTAATTGACCTCCGGAAGAAATTCCATGACCAACCGGTCCCGGTCCTCAGGGTCAAGCTGGGCGATGACTTCGTAATTGTTTCGCGCTTCTTGTAAGGAAGATTTCATATCAGCCGCCTTCTTTCAGCTTCTTAGCGTACGACTCCCATAGATTGAATGGATACTGCGGCGGGGACCTCAGCCGGCGAGATCACCACCAGTTTCGGCAAAAAGGGTTTCCAGCACGCGGCGCAGGTGGAAGCGCGCCGGGGAACTGCACAAGAGCGCCGGACAAGCCGTCGCCAATTGATCCCCCATCAGGTTGCGCAGGGCGTCCAAAATCCTGCGTAGCAACGACGCATTTCCGGATGGCTGCCGGCCATTGGCCGCACTCTGATCGAACATCTGATAAATCTGGTCCTCGATTTGGGGATCGACCGTTACCACCGTAAGTTTGCCGTCATCTCCGACCAGGTTCTGAACCAGGCCCCGGCTCAGAGCTTGCCGCACGGCTTCCACCAGCATCACCGGGTTCTTGTTGGTTGTTGCGGAATCCAGCAGAGTTTCCAGGATGGTGGAGAGATCACGGATTGAGACCTGTTCGCGAAGTAGCTGCTGAAGGACACGCTGAATCTCGCCCAAACTTAAGACTTTGGGTGCGAGCTCCTCAACCAGCTTGGGATGGGAGTCCGAAAGACTATCGAGCAGCCGCTTGACTTCCTGGCGGGTCAGCAGGGTATGAGCGTTCTGTTTGATAACCTCGGCCAGATGGGTGGCGATGGCGGAGGTTTGATCGACTACAGCATACCCGGCCGCGAGAGCTTTTCCCTCTGTTCGGGCGCGATCCACCGGGCTGCGACCCCGAAGGCCGGCTCGCGGGTCTCCTTGCCCTCGATAGCGGGCGCTTTGGCTTCGGCGCTGATGGCAAGCAGACAATTTTGCTGAGTCTCCCAACGTGCAATCTCAACGCCGCGCAGCCGGATGACATACTCACGCGGCTTGAGCTGGGCATTATCCGTAATGTGGACGGAGGGCACCAGGAAACCGAGCTGCCCGGCCAGGTGCTTGCGCAAAGCTCGAATTCGCTGCAGGAGCTGCCCACCCTGGCCTTCGTCGACCAAAGGCACCAAGCCGTAACCCACTTCCATGCTAAGCTCATCGAGTTTGGGCAGGACCGGGGCATTATCTGAGGACTTGCCCTTGGCGGCGGCTCCGCCGCCTGCCGGTTTGGTCTCATCCTCTTCGGTGGGCCCTGTTGCGCGCTTTGCAACGACTGCGGTAATGCCCGAGAGAAGAAAGAAGGAGAGCTTGGGAAGACCGGGGATCAGCGCCAAGGAGAACATGACGCCCGATGCAATCCACAAAGGCCGGCTTCGGGGAAGCAATTGCCGTTTAAGGTCCAAACCCAGGCTGGATTGTGATGAAGCGCGCGTGGCCACCATGGCCCCCGCGACGGAAACGAGTAGAGAAGGGATGAGAGTAACCAGCCCGTCTCCCACGGTGAGAATGGTGTAGGTTTTGAGCGCCTGCTGGAAATCGAGGCCGTGGTAAAAGACTCCGATCAGCAGGCCCGCGCCGATATTGATCGCCGTGATCAGAATGGTGGCCATGGAATCCCGCTGGCTGAAGCGGGCAGCTCCGTCCATTGCTCCGTAAAATTCGGCTTCCTGCGCGATCTGGGACCGGCGCGCCCGGGCTTGGGCTTCGTCGATGGTGCCGGCATTGAGATCCGCGTCAATGGCCATCTGCTTGCCGGGCAGAGCGTCCAGGGTGAAACGAGCCGTGACCTCCGCAATGCGGACCGCGCCGTGGTTGATCACCAGAAATTGAATCGCCACGAGGGCCAGAAATAGCACGAAACCGACTACATAATTGCCGCCCACCACAAATTGGCCAAAGGCTTGAATCACATTTCCCGCCGCCCCCGCTCCTTCGCTGCCATGAAGGAGAATGCGGCGGCTGCTGGCCATATTTAAGGACAGACGGAATAGGGTCAGAAGCAAAAGCAGCGATGGAAAGACGGAAAACTGCACGGGGCGCAAGATGTACATGGAAACCAGAAGCACGAGAACCCCGGTGGTAATGCTGGTTGCCAGTAGAATGTCCAATACAGCGGCGGGGACGGGCACGAGCATAACGAAGACCATCGCCACTCCGATGAGTGGCACAACCCAGTCCATTCGCGCCGGGCTTCCCTTCTGGTTCGGTTTGGATTGAACTGCCATTTTCCTGTCCTTAGTTCATCCGGATTAACGGCCGGTTGGCGGTTGTGTTTCCGGTTTGCGGTTTTGCTTTGGCGCGGTAGATGAACGCCAGGATTTCAGCCACGCCCGCATAGAGCGCGGGTGGGATGGACTTGCCGACTGGGACGGCACGATAGAGCGCTTGAGCCAGGGGTACGTTCCGGACGATTGGAATTCCGTGCCAGTTTGCTTCCTCGCGGATTTTCTTGGCCAGCAGATTGCGGCCTTTGGCGACCACCACCGGCGCGGTCATCTCACCCAGCCGGAACTCGAGCGCCACCGCGTATTCCGTGGGATTGACCACGACCACCGTGGCCCGCGACACATCCTTAATCATGAAGCGGCGCCGCATTTCACGCTGCAAGCGGCGGACACGCCCCTTGATCATCGGGTTGCCTTGCAAGTCCTTGCTCTCCTCTTTCACTTCTTGCTTGCTCATTTTTAGCTGGCGGCTTAAGCTGAGCCGTTGTAGGAAATAATCCACCGCTGACCACGCCAGGAAGATCAATCCCGACTTCCAGGCTATTTCAAACATCCGCTGCCCCAGCCAGACAAAAGACTCCCGTGGGCTTTGAGTGGTCATCATCAGGAGCTGCGTCCAATCCCGCGTGATGATCGTGGAAGTCAGGTAGCCGACGAACAGCATGGGGATGAGCGATTTCAGCCAGTGGCTCAGGCCCGACACCGAAAAGATTCTCTTTAGATTGGAGGCCGGGTTGAGCTTCCCGAGTTGCGGTGCGAGCAAGGCAGGGGCAAAAACTAACCCCCCTTGTCCCACGCTGGCCACGGCGGATAAGGCAACTCCTACCAGCAATGCCGGCGTGATCCATCTCCCGAGTATCAAGGCCAGGGAGTGTAGGATGAGCGTGTTATCAGAAAAATTCGCCATATTTAAAACTTCGCGGAAAAACCCTCTCCACTGACCTACGAAACTTGCGAACTGCCAGTGCAGCAGGACGACCACAGCGAGCAAGGCCAGTGCCGAAGAGAGCTCCCGGCTGCGAGCCACTTGTCCTTTTTCGCGGGCTTTTTGCCGGCGATGGGGTGTTGCTTGTTCTGTCCTGTCTTCAGCCACCGTTTATTCCCCTATCGCGCCAGCGCCCAGAGTTGGCCGGTGAGCGAAAGCGCCCGATGGAAACAGCCGCCGAGGATGCGAGGCCAGAAACCGATGCCGAGGGCGATCAGTGTCGTGCCGACTAAAACCTTGACGGGAATCGCAGTGAAGACCACCGGAAACTGGGGGGCTGCCTTGCTCATGAAACCCATCGCCAAATCGGTGAGCAAAGTTACGATCAACACAGGACCCGCAAGCTGGAGGCCAACCCAGAACATGCCACTGGAAGCGTCCAACAGCGCCTTGACGCCTACGCGGGACAGGTGAGAAGCCCCGATGGGAAGATAGCTGTAGCTGGAGGCAACCGCCTTGAGCATCCAGTGATGCATGCCAAGCTCCAGAAACAACAGCATGGCAACGGACTGATAGAAAACGTTGAGCACGGGCGAATCCGCCTGCGTCGTCGGGTCGATGGCAGTCTCCATCGTGAGCCCCAGTTGAAATCCGGCAATTTGGCCAGCCATATAAACAGCCTCGAAGACAAAATTCATTAGCAAGCCCAGGATCAAACCAATGATGGCTTCCCCTAACAGGGCTCCCACCCATGCTCCAGCCGTCAGGGCCGCGAGTGATGGAGCGGAGGGATAAAGCGCCAGCGTCAAGAAAAAAGCAAGCCCTACCTTAACCCGCGCCGGAATTGCGCCACTGCCAAAGAATGGTGCGAAGACCATCAGGGTGCTGATCCGGGCGCCTACCAGCAGTCCGCGAGCGACCGTTTGTGAGAGAACCAGTTCCAAAGGAGTTCCTCTATTACCTGAATCCGGCGTGAAAAGCGCTGACTTTAGGATTCGAGGGGCCTGAGT
>CALCEB010000157.1 GCA_937900045.1 uncultured Acidobacteriota bacterium | reverse complement strand
GGAGCGCGGCCCGGTGGACTGGCGGGCGGCGGCGCGGCGCTGCTGGCGCTGGGGTGCGGTGAGGGAACGGCGCTTGGAGCTGCGTCCGGCCGGGCCCGGCTCAGCGGGGTTGGATGCGGCAGAGCTTGATCGGGGGGTGATGGGATCGCTTGCGAAAGATGGTTCAGCCGGGGGGCTGGCAGGGTCCGCCGGTTCGACTGCTCCCTCGGGTTCGGAGGCGGCGGTCGGCGCGGCTTGACCCGGACTGTCAGGACCGGCTTGGGGCAACTCTTCGACGGGCTGGTCCGACTCGATTTCCGCTGCCGGGCCGGACTCGCCATCGGCGAGGGGATTTAAAACGTCATGGGAATGATCTTCGGACATGGTTCCTCCAAATTGGACGGAGATTTCAGGTTGACACAGACGCCGCCAGGGTACGGCAGGGCTGAGGCCGAGCGGTGACGGAGTTGTGGCCGGCGAGGCTCCGAGGGAGAGCAGGTAACCGGACGATAGTTACGCCTACAATAATACACGATAAGTACTCTATTGTCAAGAAGTTTTGACGGAGGGGAGTGGTGCAGTTTGGTGGCTGTAGCGGCGCTCAAAAACTGCCGCCTGAAGTTTCTACATTTGGGCGGCCAGCTTGTCATTCTGAGATCTTCGCATGTCATCCTACGCCCTTCGCAGTCATTCTGAGCGAAGCGAAGAATCCCGGTATTTCCGCTCAGAATGACAGTACTGGAGGTTTGGCGGAAAATTCAAGACTCCCAGAAATGTAGAAACTCCACCCGGCGCTCCCTGTCAGGGCAGGCTCCGACCGCCGCTACGGTGGATTTCGCCGGTCATAGACCGGCGCTACAGCAAACTGACCCAATACCGGAACACAGGAAGCAGTTGGCAAGTAGCCGTCTCCCCCTTTAATGTGGTTGCAAGATTCTTCGCCGCCTGCGGCTCTGCAGTAACTCGACGCGTAAGTCATTTAGATTCAGCATTCGCTCTCCTCTGGCGACGCGTCGAGTTTCTGCCAATTATGGGCAGCCGCAAGGCTGTGAACGCTCAGAATGACGGCGCGGGCGAATTTTTCAATAAGCTTCCGGGATTGCATGTAATTACTACCCGCTTCCGGGACCTTACCTTGGCGCCGGCCTTGCCGGTTCGATGCGGGGCACCACCCACTGGAGAACGATCATGGCAAGTGGGTGCATGATTCCAGCGATGATGAAAAGCGGCACGTAGGTGTGGAACCATTGTAGAACGTAACCTGCAACCGGGGCGATAATCATGCCGCCCACGGCGCCGCCCGCCCCGCCAAGGCCGGTGACGGAAGCCACTTCCTCCTGCGGAAACATGTCCGAGACCAACGTATAAAGATTGGCGGACCAACCCTGATGGGCGGAGGTGGAAACGGAGATCAGCGCCAGGGCTACCCAGGCGCGGGAGGCCAGGACGGCGGCGATTCCGGTTGGCATGCAAAGGGCGCAAGCAGCTAGACTGATTTTTCGAGCGCCATTTACGGACCAACCTCTCGCTATCAGGAATCCCGATGCCCATCCTCCTAGCACACTTCCAATGTCGGCGGCTAAAAAAGGAATCCATGCGAAATAGCCAATCTGGACCAGCGTGAAGCCCCGTGCTTGCGAGAGGTAGGATGGAATCCAGAAAATGTAAAACCACCAGATGGGATCGGTCATGAACTTGGCCAGAATGAATCCCCAGGCTTGGCGTGTGAGAAGAAGCTCCTTCCACGGACGGCGCAACCCCTCACCCGTCCCGCTACGCGGGCCACCCTCTCCCCCAGGCGGGAGCGAGGGGAAGAATTGTTGCGAGCGGAGTGGCCCTTCGGAGCGTTCTCTCCCGGCGGCAGGAGCGGCGGGTGGTTGGCGGTAAATCGCCAGCCAAAAGATGAGCCAGAGGAAGCCCAGGCTTCCGGTGACCACAAAGGCGTACCGCCAGCTTTCGTGCAGCGTGAGCCAGATGACAAGCGGCGGCGCCACCACGGCGCCAATGTTGGTTCCGGCGTTGAAGATGCCGGTGGCCAGCGCCCGTTCTTTCTCCGGGAACCATTCAGCCACGGCTTTGATGGAAGCAGGGAAATTGCCGGCCTCGCCTGCGCCCAGCGCGAATCGCGCCGCAGCAAAAGAGAAGGCGCTTCGCGCCAGCGAATGGGCCATGGCTGCCAGCGACCACCCAATCATGGTCAACGCAAAACCCAGACGAGTGCCCAGCCAGTCAATCAACCGGCCGGAAACCACCATCATGAGAGCGTAGGAGAGCTGAAAAGCGAAAACGATCCATCCATAGTCGCTTTCCGACCAGTGAAGCACCACCTGCAAGTGCGGCTTCAAGACTGAGATCGTCTGCCGGTCAATATAATTGACGGTGGAAGCGAAGAAAAGCAGGCCGCAGATGACCCAACGCAGATCCGGCAGCCCCGAACCTGACGGCGCTACCTTCCCCACGGTTGCCGCTGCTGATTTTTCTGGCATGGTTCAGGATACCGTGGAGTTACCGGAACTGGCTCGCGCCCCGCGAACCAGCGGCAGGATGTGGCCGCCTTGCAGAAGCACGGCAACCTGGGCGGACCGGCCTGCCATTCCAAACGCCATTTCAAGCGCCGCTTGAGGCGTCGCGGCATGGCGGAATCCGAGGTGTTCCTGCACTTGCGGGCGGATGCCGGGCGAAACCATGATGCCCTCGGCCATGTCGCGGATCACGCGTCCGGTGTGAGCCAGATGGGCCGCGGCCACCAGGTCCGTCATTTGCTGGGTTTCCACCATTTTTTTCACCTCTTCCACCGGCCGGTATCCCAGGCGCTCGACTTCGGGGTGCTCCTCGGAGACACCGTGAGGGCACTGGGTGATCAGAATGACCACGCCGCCTTCGCGCACGGAATGTTCTGCGGCGTAAATGCCTTTGGCGGCCTGCCACAGATCGTAATTGGCGGGAAAGGATTCGGCAATCACGATGTCCGCCGGGCGCTCCTGCGCGACTCCGAAAATGGAGCGGGAAATCTTCGCGCCCTCGCGGTGCGCGGCCTTCACATCCCCGGCCACCACGCGGCTCACGCGATGCCGGCCATCCATCACCACGTTGACGATAAATCGCAGCCCGGCCATGCGCGCGATCTTTTCCACCTCCAGGCGGACCGGATTATCTGCCACGCCCATGATCTCCAATCCGGAATGAGCGGCGCTCAACCAGTGGGTGTGGCCCGTGACTTCAGGACCCGAAACTCCGGGTTGCACGATGCTGGCGCCGCCGGTAAGGCCCATGACGCGATGAGGAACAATCTGGCCGATGCCCATCACTAGATCCGCTTCCGCCAACATGCGGTTGACGCGAACCGGAACTCCCGGACCTACCGTTCCGATCTCACGAAGATGCTGCTGATCCTGCCAATGGTGGAGCGTCACGGAGTAACCCTGGAGGATCGGGGCGCCCAGCTTCCGCTCCAACTCCTCCGTGGTCATTCGCGCGTGAGTGCCTGCAGCAATCAAAAACCGGATGTTGGCGCGCGGAACTCCAGCGCCTTCGATGCGCCGCAGAACGGCCGGTAATACCGCCGCAGCGGGCGTCTGGCGGGTCACGTCATCCACCAGGATCAGCACCTGCGTGGAAGGCGAGACCAGCTTCTCCAGGGGGTCCTGCTCAAACGGATGATCGAGAGCCTGCTCCGTCAACTGCTCAATGGGCGCGGGAGCTTCCGCCGCATTGGGAGTCAACACGGCGAGCAAGTTCGATTCGGGAACATGAAGCGCGGGGAATTCGGGATTGGAAAATTGAATCGTCATGATGAGCCTCAACGGACGCATCCAGCTTGGTTTATATATAAACTTCCCTAACCCGGCGTAGCTGGAACCAAAACGGATCCCCTGCCTAAATCGATTAAACACGGTCATTCCCGCGCAGGTGGAAATCCAAGGCCAGTTAGAGCGGTGGATTCCCGCCTGCGCGAGAATGACTGGCCCGCCTGGCGTTATCCGGCCTTCCTGATCCAGGCGTGGCGCGGATCATCCGACCATGCGCCGTAGCGGCGTTCCTCACCCGCCAGGACCCAGGTGTAATGCAGTTCGTAACCGGGCGCGGCCACCACCGGATGATAACCGCGCGGGATCAAGACCGTGTCCCCGTCCTCCACGACAAACACATTGTTGAATGCCGGAGCGTCACCGGGCGCGGTGTACGTTGACATCAGTCCGTAGCCTTGCTGCGGACGGATGCGGAAGAAATAGACTTCCTCCATCACCGCTTCCTGCGGCGGATTGGAGCGGTCATGCTTGTGAGGGGGATAGCTGGACCAGGCGCCGGGCGGGTTCAGAGTTTCGCCGGCTATCAGTTTTTCCGCCGCAATGGTATCTCCGACGGCCGTAAAAACGGTCCGCCGCCAGTTGTCGCGGCCAATGGCGCTCGCCATCACGCTCGCGCCGTCAGCCCGCGCCGGAGAAATCTTGGCGGAAGAAGGGGCGAAGAAAACGCCCGCATCCAACCCACCGGCAACAGGAGTGACGGTGAAGGATGACTGGGGCGGAATGTAAATCATGGATGGCGGTCCGTCAAACACGCTGGCCCGGCTGCCCACTCGATCGTATTCTTGCTTTTGACCTGCGGAACTTTGAATGGCGACATTCGCCGAGCCCGCAAACACATCGATCACGCATTCGCGCGAACCGGTTTCGGCGGAGTAGTGATCCAAGCCGGAGAGTTGGAGGCGTCCGAATTCCATAAAACGCAGGACGCCCGGTTTGACAATTTCGGTGTACTTCCCGTTTGACTGCCATTTAATGTGCCGGTCCATAATTTCCTCCACCTGCCGGTCTTCGAGTCATACTTCGAGCAGAACTCACGCTAGACTTTGAATCCGAGCTTGCGCACGGCGTTGCGATTGATTCGCGCGCTTTCATCCGGGCCGCCCGGAGGCACCCGGTAGCCGTCCAGTTCCACGATAATCCATCCTTTGAACGCAACGCTTCGCAGCGCGCTTAAAATTGCAGGAAAATTCACCATCCCCCGGCCAATTTCGCAGAAGTGGTATTTCTCATGACGCACCAAGTTGCGATCCTTGCGCGCAAGTTGCTCGATATTCCGGGGCACATCTTTGAAGTGCAAGAAGAGCAGGCGTTGGTGATAAGCGCGAATTACCTCGGCCGGGTTGGAACCGCCCAGCGTCAGGTGGGCGACATCGGCAATCAGCTTGACGCGAGCCGGATCCGTTGCGGCAAGCACCCGGCCCAACCCTTCGCGGGTTTCGCCGTAAGTGCCGAAGTGTGGATGGTATCCCAGGCTGAGGCCGTAATCCTGTGCAACTTTGCCGAGCGCGTTCATTCGAGCGCCCAGCGCCCCTATTTGGTCATCGGAATACTTTTCATCCGGCTTCCCGGCGTCGGTGACTTGAAGGTATTTGCCGCCCATCTCTTTCTGGAATGACGCATATTGGCGAAGGCGCGCGGACTGATCCACGGGATTCGCCGGATCGACGCGCACAGCGGAGGCAGAAAGCGCGACGGGCTGGAGCTTCAACTGATGGACGAGATTCAAAAGTTCTTTTTCCTTGCTGCCTGCATAAGTCTCCTCAACCCAGCCGAGCATCTGCGTGCCCTGGAATCCCAGGTTGGAGATAGTATGAAGCGCATGTTCAAACTGGTCTCGTGGCCAGGAGATGGTGGCGTATCCAACGGGATTGGGCATCGCGCCGCTGTCCCGCGCTCCGAGCATCTGCGCGGAGGACCAAGCCACCAAAGATGATGTGGTCGCAAGTTTCAGGAAGTCGCGCCGTCCGCGAAGCCCACTGCCGCCGGACGTTCCCTCAGGTGTTGTCTTATTTAAATCCATTGTTCGCCTCAATTTTCATCACACCGGAGTGTGAATATGACTCTGCAGTAACTCGACGCGTAAGTCATTTAGATTCAGCATTCGCTCTCCTCTGGCGGCGCGTCGAGTTTCTGCCAATCATGGGCAGCCGAACGGCTGTGAACGCTCAGAAGGAACCTGCGCCCCTGCTCCGCGCCTTTGCTAAGGACTTCCAATTCTATTACGGAGCGGTGTATTGATTCCCGGCAATCTAGAAAAGAAATGGGTCCCGCGCTTCGCTCACAATGACATCGCCAGGGCTTTCGGTGGCATCCAGTCACGCCAATTCCTTGCGGAAAAATGTGAGGCTCCCGGCTGCATCCTTCTCAAACGAGCCTTTCGCCTCAATCGAGATGCCGCCCCGGAAATGAATCCTCTTCACCTGCTTGAAAAACGCCGCGTACTCCGAATCTTCAGCCGGGCTCTGGGGCCACAGACGGCCGTGCGGGTTGGCGAAATGGAAATGCACGATTTGCTTCCGGGCTTTCCAGATGATGTCCGTATTCTCATTTTCCTCGCGAAGGTGATAATAGTCGATAATCATCCGCACATTGGGGTGATTGACCTCGTGCACCATTCGCAGAGTCTCCGCGCCTGTATTCAGAATATTACTTTCCTGACGCCGCAGCGGTTCAATAGCCATGACCATGCCCTTGCGGCGCGCCACGCCGCCCGCCATGCGCAGGAATGAACGGATCTGCCTCCATGCCTGGGCGCGCGGAAAACCTTCTGAAACATTGCGGGATTTGGCGCTTCCCCAGACGGCGATCTTGCCGCCAAGTTGCCGGCAGCGTTCCAGGGTGGACTGAACATAATCGTGCAACTCACCGGGGTGAACATCTTCGCCCACCACGCGAAGCCGCGTTATGAAAGTGTTGAAGCACTCGCAGCGAATGGGCGATTCGAGCACGCGCTGCCTGAAGTTTTTGAACGTCCCTTCATCCATTTCCGCAATCGTTGCGCCGGCCGGTTCGAGATAGTCAAAACCGTAATGAACGGCCTTTTCGAGACTGGAAGGATGGCTGCAAACTCCAATTTCAACGCCGTGAATGGCTGTCAGCACAGGCCTCGCGGCCACCGCAGCCGCAAGAAGCTTGAAGAATTGGCGTCTTGACTTCATTGCCTTGCCGTGTGATGGAAGAATATCCCGGTTCGAGACCAATCCAGCGCTTCACCCCGCAGGCTAGGCGCGGGCCCACAGAAGACTAAAGAGCAGCACAGCGAGCACGATCAGAGTGATGACCACATACAGGCGGTCTTTTTCCAGGGCAAAAGCCACAGCGGAAAAGGCCACCCGTGCCACTGGAGTGGCGATCAGCAGTAGCAACCCAAACTGAATAATTCCCCTGGGACGCAAGATGAATGCATCGTGGAAAATGCCGGCGAGGCTTCGCATGTCGGAGGGTTCGCCGCGAAACAGAGAAAAGTTCGGGTGGATATTCCCATAACGAATGAGATAGAAGACGCCACCCGCGAAAACCACAGACGCGGCGATGATGACTCCTGCCCGAAGCAAATTGCCGACGATCTTCTCGATTCTTTGGTCATCCCAACCTCCTCTGATCCCGATCACCCTAGAGCCTCCCCGAAATGCCATGATAAATCATCTCAATTGCAAGCACGGTCACAGCGATGGCAAAAACGACGCGCAGAACCTTCGACCGGGTTTTCGGTAGAATGCGGGCGCCTAGAAGCGCGCCCAGCAGAACACCCAGCATGACCGGCATGGCCAGTCCGGGATCGACGTAACCTTGCCTGAGGTAAACACCGGCGCTGGCCGCGGCGGTGACGCCTATCATAAAATTGCTGGTAGTGGTCGAGACCTTGAAAGGCAAGCGCATCACCTGGTCCATGGCCACAACCTTCAAAGCACCGGAACCGATCCCCAGCAAACCGGAGAGAATCCCGGCGCCAAACATCACGCCAAAGCCCGCCGGCACCGAATGCACCCGGTAGGACTTCAGTCCGTCGATCGCTGGATACGTGGAATCCATCCGCAGCAAAGCGGAGATACGGTCCGGTTCGCGGTCGTCCGGGGTGAGCTCGGGATGGATGCGGGTGGATTGGATAGCTGAGTAGAGGAGGACCACGCCAAAGACAATGGCGATGACTCCGGTGGGCAGCTTCAACGCGATCCCCGCGCCCACCACCGCCCCCGTGGTGGTGGCGATTTCCAAAAACATGCCGGCGCGAATATTGGAAATGCCTTCTTTGACGTAAGCGGCTGCGGCTCCAGAAGAGGTGGCAATCACCGAAACCAGCGAGGCGCCCATGGCATAGCGAATATTGACGCCGAAGGCGAGAGTCAACAGCGGGGTGACGACGATGCCCCCTCCCAGTCCAGTCAAAGCTCCCAGGAAACCCGCTACCAGCGCGCCCAGCCAAATGACAAGCGTGAATTCTGTTGTGTTTAAGTGGTGCATCGCAAGGGCTACCCCGGCACTTGAAGCCTGCTGGATTGGCAGGGGAACAACGTGAAGTGAAATCGAACTTGGAAAGGCAGGAGGCCTGCCCCTTACAAAAAGACCAATTGGAAATTTAACACACCCGAAACGCGATTGGCACAATGATGGAAATTTTGGCAGGGGCTCAATTGGGTTAATGTAGCGGCGGTCAGGGACCGCCGGCCTTGAATTCTCAACGGTTTTCGGCGCTCCACATCAAGCTCTTGCATCCGGCGCACCCCAATAAGCGTTAACCTAAGGCCCCAAAAGACTCTTTGGAGACAATCCAATGCCCCTAAAACGCGCCATTTTTGGCTGAATATCCGCTTAGGTTAACGCCTATACGGCGCATCCCCTCACCTTCGTACTGCCCAAGCCATGCCATCGGGGCCGGACCCCGTATGCAGACGACCGATCACGGTGAGCGTCTTGAGGTTAATAATTGCCACGTCGTTATCGCTTCCCAGCGCCACGTAGGCACGCGAGCCATCCGGCGGAATCAGGATTCCTTCGGCAACCTTCCCCAACTTCATGCGCTTGATCACTTTGCGGGTTACCACATCCACCACCACGAGGTAGCCGCTGGCGAGGTCGGAAATGAGCACCCGCTTTCCGTCTGGGGTGAACTTCAGGCGATTCGAGTGCTTTGTTTCGACGTCGATGGTCTGAGTGACTTTTTTTCGAGCGATGTCAATGATGGAGACGTGACCATCACCAGAGTCGGCCGCCCAGAGTGCTCTGCCGTCCGGAGAAACGTCGAAACCTTCTGGCTCCTTGCCGGTCTGGATAGCAGTTTCGTTCCAATGGGTGGGGGCGGGAACACGTTCGATGATGCTGATGGTGTTGGAATTGACGTTGGAGGTAAAGATGGTGTTGCGGTCCTTGCTGAAAAGGACCATGTGCGTCCGATTCTGGCCGATGCCGAGAAGCCAGTCGACGCGGTTGGTGGCCGGGTCATAGCGCCCGAGCAGCTTATTCACTTCGGCGGTAAAGTAGAGTTTCCCGCCAGCGAAGAAAAGGCCATGTGGACCGCTCAGCGGAGCGACGTCGACGCGATGCACTTCCTTTTGAGTGGACAGATCGATCACGGAAAGAGTGTGGCCTGGAGTCTGGCCGCCATAATTGCTCGTAAAAGCCCACCTTCCGTCAGTTGAAACAGCCACTTCATGGGGAGTGCCTCCGGTACTCACGCGGCCCACGACTTTGCCGGTGGCCGGATCGACGATGGCAAGCGAGTTTTCGGCCTTGTTCAGGACGAGCAACGCCGGGGATGGGGTCTGGGCGGCGGCCACTGCCTTCACCGACAGGCTGGCAGCGATGGAGAAAATGTAGAGCAGAAGCAGGCAAGCTGGTTTTTTCATTTGTTCTCCCATTCCACCATACAAAAAGTGTGCGGATTCGTCAGGGCTCAGTGCTATCCAAATTCCTACCCGTAGGGTCATAGGCCGAAAGTCCAATGGGCCGGCCAAGCTCTACTTTCGGGGCGTTATTATATCGCGCTTCCGCGTTCCCGGCGGGATACTTGCCCAGCGGAGCAGCCTCAGTGCCAAACTGCGTCCGCAGCGGCGCCCGGAGCCTGCCTGACGGGGAGCGCCTGAAACGGTTGACCAATAAAGTTCGACGGTCACAGACCACCGCTATGGCATCGAAGATGAGCCGCTACCGGGGCAATAGGGTTCCGTTTTTGTTGACAAAATGGCTTATACCGGTTATTAATAGAGGTTTGCGCTTAAAGCCAGATGTGGAGAATGGTGTGAGAACTTATCTTCAAGGGTTGCGCCGTGGTAAAGTACAGTGGCACGTGCTGGACGCCGAAGGCCAAGTTCTGGGGCGGCTTGCGACGCGCGCGGCGATGTTGTTGATGGGTAAGACCCATCCAGATTTCACTCCGCATGAGGATCACCGAGACGGGTTAATCATCATTAACGCGAAGAAAGTCCGGCTGACCGGCAATAAGCTGGATGACAAGATCTATAGGCGCCACACCGGTTATCCGGGCGGGCTGAAGGAAATCTCGGCTCGCAAACGGATGGAGACGCGCTCCGAGGATGTGGTAAGGGATGCTATAACCGGCATGCTGCCGAAATCGCGGATCGGGTCGAAGTTGGCGACCCGGCTGAAGGTTTACACCGGCCCTGCTCATCCACATGGCGGGCAACAGTCGCAGGTGGAAGGCAAGCAGCCGTCCGCGTAATTCATAGTTCAGCGATATAAAGGGGAAATAGGGTGAGCGAAGGAACTGAGTATCGAGGCACGGGACGCCGCAAGAGTTCGGTGGTGCGTGTGATATTGAGGCCCGGCGAGGGCAAGATCACTGTGAACCGGCGTACCGCTGAGGCCTATTTCCCTCTGGCGTCCTTGCAAGGGGAGCTGAAAGAACCGCTGATTGCGGTGGAGCTTTTGGGCAAGTTTGATGTTCTTCTGAACTGTCTCTTATACACATCTGACGCTGCCGACGATCTTACGCGTGTAG
>CALCEB010000156.1 GCA_937900045.1 uncultured Acidobacteriota bacterium | reverse complement strand
CTGCCCGGACTCGCTATTTTTGCGCGCCTCCTGCCTCGGATGCGGAACCGCTGCCGGAAATCTACCCGCCTTGACGTGATTATAGCGTCCATGATAAATTTCTATTTCTAGGTAGTCAGCATCATCCCTATCAGTGGGTTCGAACTCTCCACATGAATGAAATCTTGAATCAGCTTGGGCAACTCTTTGTCCAAACTATCCCCACTGTCATCTTTGTTTTCGCGCTCGTTATCATTTTGGAACGAGTCCTCTTTAACCCGGTGAAGAGGATTCTGGGGGAGCGCGAAGAGGCCACCACGGGCGCCCTGGCTAAGGCTCGGGAGCAGCTTGCGGCGGCGGAGGCCAAAGCCCGGGAATACGAAGCTGCGCTCATGGCGGCGCGGCAAAGCGTCTACCAGCAGAAGGAACAGGCCCGGCGCAGTTGGCTGGAAGAACGGGAAAAGTCTCTACAAGCCGCCCGGGAGAAGGCGCAGGCATTCATCAAGGAAGCCACGACATCAATTTCAAAGGAAACGGCCCTGGCTCAGGAAGAATTGCGAGTGGCTTGCCAGTCTCTGGCCCAAGAGATTACTGAGGCGATCGTCGGTGGGAAAACCCTAGGTGGAGGTCCGGCAGCGTGAAGCAGCGATGGTTTCAAATCGCCGCGATGGGGTTAATCGCAGGGGGGATATTTCTGTTTCCGGCGCGGCCGGAAGCCCGTTTGACGATTTCCGCAGGCGGCAGTTCGGGCCTTGAAGCCTCGACTCGTCTGTCCAGCCTGCTGGTTTTCGCTGCCCAGCAGGGCGAAGGGGAATCCCAACACAGCGGACGCCAAGCCTTCTTCGAATGGCTGAACTTTGCGATCCTGGTGGGCGGCCTCTTCTACCTCCTCCGCAAGCCGCTCACGTCCTATTTCAGCGCCCGAAGTGTGAACATCCTAAAGGGCCTTGAAGAAGGACGGAAAGCTTTGGAGGAATCGGGGGCAAGACTCAAATCGGTCGAACAGAGGCTGGAGCGGTTGAATGAAGACATTGCCGCTTTGCAGGCGGAGGCCGCTAAGGAAATGGAGGCAGAAGCGGAGCGGATGCGCCGCCAAGCCGTCGCCGAAGCCGAGAGGATTTCTGCATCCGCTCGCGCCCAGATCGAAGCGGCTACCCGTGCCGCCAAGATCGAGTTAAAGGCTTTTGCGGCAAACCAGGCGACGGAAATTGCCGAGCAGATGGTCCGTGGCCGGCTGGACAGAGAAAATCAGGGGAAGCTGGTTCAAAGGTTTTTCGAAGGGCTGAACGGCAAGAGTTGAGGCCAATGGCAGTCAATTTACCTGGCTGTAAACTTCGCCGCAAGCCCCAGTGCTAGTTAGACGCAGGGTCGTAAGCCGGCGACGCCCGGCTCTGTAGCGCCGGTCGGAGCTTACCCTGACGGGGACCGGCGGATTTCGCCGCTCATAAAGCGGCGCTACAGCAAATGCCCGTCGCAGATTTATATCTTCATAGATAGATTAAGCTTTCGAAAAGGGCCGGATTTATTTTATGTCGATGGATGTTGCCAACCGGTATGCTCGTGCCCTGAGTGAAGTGCTGGGGCCGCAGGGCGATTATCGCACGGCGCTGTCCGAGTTGCAGGATTTCGCCGCAGCCTCCCGTGAAAGCGCCGACCTGCGGGAAGTGATGGAAACTCCCGCGGTCACCCCGCCGGACAAGCTGCGCGTGCTGGACGCGATTCTAGCCCGGATGGGGATTTCGAAGACCGTTTCGAATTTCCTTCGTGTTCTGCTGGAGAATTACCGGATGAATTTCCTGCAGGAGATCGTGGGGGCATTCCGCAAGGTCGCGGATGACCGTGAGGGCTTGATCCGCGTCAAGGTGCTCTCCGCCACCGGGTTCACGGAAGCGGAGCGGCAAGCCTTGCGGGAGCGGTTTGAGCGGCTCACGCAAAAGAAGGTGGAATGCGAATTCAGTATTGATCCGGCTTTGATTGGCGGAGTGGTGGCGCAGGCGGGCAGCACGGTCTATGACGGTTCCGTGCGTGGCCAACTGGAGCGGGTCCGGCGCAGGCTGCTCGAAGCGTGAAATGTTGATTCTACTCGAAGTTTTATGCGAGGCCGTTAATAATCCAGGCTAAGGGCGGTGAGCGGCAAAGCCGCCTATCGCGAGATTCGTGAAAGGTCACAAAGATGGCACAGATTAAAGCTGATGAAATCACCAGCATCATTCGCGAGCAGATCGAGCACTTTGATAGCAGCGTGACCGTGAGCGAAGTGGGCACGGTGATCTCCGTAGGCGATGGTGTGGCGCGGATTCACGGCCTGGACAATGTGATGGCGGGCGAGCTGATCGAGCTGCCCCACGATGTTGCGGGGTTGGCTCTGAACCTGGAGGAAGACCAGGTGAGCGCCGTGCTGCTGGGTGACTACACCCTGATTGAAGAGGGCGACACGGTGAAGCGCACCAAGCGCATCATGTCCGTCCCAGTGGGTGAGGGACTGATTGGCCGGGTGGTGGATTCGCTGGGAGAGCCGCTGGATGACCGTGGTCCATTTCAGGCCGAGGGCTACAACCCGATTGAGCGCATCGCCCCCGGCGTGATTGACCGCTTCCCCGTCCGCGAGCCGCTGCAGACAGGGATTAAGGCCGTGGATGCAATGATTCCCATTGGGCGGGGGCAGCGCGAGCTCATCATCGGCGACCGCCAGACCGGCAAGACGGCACTGGCCCTGGACGCCATTATCAACCAGCGCGGCCAGGACGTGATCTGCATCTATGTGGCCATCGGCCAGAAGGCTTCAACCGTCGCCCAAGTGGTGAAGACGTTAGAAGATTCTGACGCCATGAAATACAGCATTGTGGTGGCGGCCAGTTCCTCGCTTCCCGCGCCCATGCAGTATATTGCGCCTTACGCCGGCTGCGCGATGGGCGAATTCTTCCGCGACCGCGGCCGCCACGTGCTGTGTATCTATGACGATCTTTCCAAGCACGCCGTGGCCTATCGTGAAATCTCACTGCTTCTGCGCCGCCCGCCCGGCCGTGAAGCCTATCCGGGCGACGTGTTTTATCTCCACTCACGGCTGCTGGAGCGCGCCTCAAAACTCAACGAGCAGGCTGGCGGCGGATCCTTGACGGCTCTGCCCGTCATTGAGACGCAAGCCGGTGACGTTTCCGCTTATATTCCCACCAACGTCATTTCCATCACCGACGGCCAGATTTATCTTGAGGCTGACCTGTTCAATTCCGGTATCCGCCCCGCCGTCAACGTGGGACTTTCGGTTTCGCGCGTGGGAGGCAACGCCCAGATCAAAGCCATGAAGCAGGTGGCAGGAACGCTGCGGCTTGACCTGGCGCAGTATCGCGGCTTGGCCGCCTTCGCGCAGTTCGGTAGCGACCTTGACAAAGCCACTCAGGCCCAGCTCAATCGCGGACAGCGGTTGACGGAAATCCTGAAACAAGGCCAGTACGAGCCGCTTCCGGTGGAGAAGCAAGTCCTGATCATTTTCGCCGGCACCCAAGGTTATTTGGACGATCTGCCGGTGGAAGAATGCCGCGCCTTTGAAAAGGAGCTATACGAGTTTATGGATACCTCGTTCCCCTCCATCGGGCTGAAGATCGTCGAAAAGAAAGCCCTGGATGATCAACTCCGGGCCGAAATCCGCAAGGCGCTCGATGATTTTAAGGTGAAATTCCAAGCGGAACATCAAGCGGCAAAGAGTTAGAAGCAGCAATCAGCTCTCAGCCGTCAGCTTTCAGCGAACGCGGCTCCATCACCTTTTTTCTGAACACGAACTGCTGAATGCTGACCGCTAATTTTAGGAAGGCTTGGCGTGCCCAACATTCTTGATCTCCGCCGGCGAATCCGGTCGGTGAAAAACACCCAGCAGATCACGCGAGCCATGAAAATGGTGGCAGCGGCAAGGCTGCGCCGTGCCCAGGAACAGGTGCTGGGAGCACGGCCTTATGCCCAGCAGATGGTTTCGTTGTTGGAGAGTCTCTCCGCCCGCACGTCGTACCGCACTCACCCGCTGCTGGTTGAGCGGCCGGTGCGCAGGGTTCTGCTGGTACTGGTGACGGCGGACCGCGGGCTGTGCGGCGCCTTCAATGCCAACCTCATTCGCGCCGCCCAGAAATACTTTATGGAGAACCAGACCAAGGAGATTCTACTGATCGCAGCGGGGCGCAAGGGCCGGGACTTCTTCCGCAGGCAGTCCATCAAGATGTCTGCAGAGTATGTGAACATTTTCAGCCGGCGGGTGGAGTTCCATCATGCCCATGAGTTGGCCAAGAAGATTCTCGACCTTTACATGAGTGAAGCGGTGGACGCGGTAGACTTTATCTACAATGAGTTCAAATCCATCCTCACCCAGCGCCTTGTCGTGGAGCGCCGTCTGCCGGTCAAGCCGGCTGCGCCCGCGGAGACAGAAACGCCCGTCGATTACATCTACGAGGAGCCGCCCGAGGAGATCTTCAGCCATTTGTTGCCGCGTTACGTCGAAGCGGAGATCTACCGGGCGCTGCTCGAATCCCAAGCGGCGGAGTTTGCCGCCAAAATGACGGCCATGGATGCGGCCACCCGCAACGCTGGAGACCTGATCGATCAATACACGCTGAACCTAAACCGGGTTCGCCAAGCCAAGATCACGACGGAGATTATTGAGATCGTCAGCGGTGCGGCGGCGGCTTCGTAGGCCGTCGTATCTGGAGTAACCGGGATTTCATTTGATAGGGGTGGGCTTGATGCCCGCCCTCGGGCGGCCACCAGGGTCGCCCCTACCGCAGGATGAGCGTTTGAAGGGAGTTCGATGGCAGAAGAAAACAATGTCGGTAAAGTGGTTGAGATCACCGGGCCGGTGGTGGTGGTGTTCTTCGAAAGGGGGCATCTCCCTCCCATCTTCAACGCGGTCCGCATTGTCTCCGAAGGATTTGAGGTTCCCTCGCCCATCAGCGTTATCGCTGAAATCGAGCAGCACCTGGGTGAAGGCCGCGTGAAGTGTGTGGCTATGGAGCCGACGGATGGAATGGTGCGCGGCATGAAAGCCATCGACCTCGGCGGCCCGATTACGGTACCGGTCGGCAAGGGGACGCTGGGCCGCGTGCTGAACGTGATCGGGGAGCCGGTGGACAAGCTGGGCCCGGTCAAGAGCGACGTGCGCTTCCCGATTCACCGTCATGCGCCTCCACTGGATGAACAGAACACCCGCTTGGAGATGTTTGAGACCGGGGTGAAAGTGGTGGACTTGATCGAACCCTATTTGCGCGGCGGCAAGACCGGCTTGTTTGGCGGCGCGGGCGTGGGCAAGACCGTCATTATCATGGAATTGATCAACAACGTCGCCACGAAACTTGGCGGCGTCTCCGTGTTTGCCGGAGTGGGCGAGCGGACCCGCGAGGGTAACGACCTGTGGCTGGAAATGACGGAGTCCGGCGTGATCAAACCGGGGGATTCCGAAAAATCCAAGGCCGCTTTGATTTATGGCCAGATGACGGAACCTCCCGGCGCGCGTCTGCGCGTGGGCCTGACCGGCCTCACCGTGGCCGAATACTTCCGCGACGTGGAAGGGCAGGACGTGCTGCTGTTCATCGACAACATTTTCCGCTTCACGCAAGCCGGCTCTGAGGTCTCCGCGCTGCTCGGCCGGATGCCATCGGCCGTGGGCTATCAGCCAAACCTTTCCACCGAAATGGGAGAACTGCAGGAGCGCATCACCTCCACCAAGAAGGGCTCCATCACTTCGGTTCAGGCCATCTACGTTCCGGCTGACGACTTGACGGACCCCGCGCCCGCCACCGCCTTTGCGCACCTCGATGCCACCTCGGTGCTGTCCCGCCAGATCGCAGAACTCGGCATTTATCCCGCCGTGGATCCGTTGGCCTCCACCTCGCGCATTCTTGATCCGCGCATTGTGGGTGAAGAGCATTACAACGTGGCGCGCGCTGTCAAGGCGATTCTGCAGAAGTACCGCGACCTGCAGGACATCATCGCTATCCTGGGCATTGACGAACTCAGCGAAGAGGACAAGACCATCGTGGCCCGGGCGCGCAAGATTCAAAGCTTCCTTTCGCAGCCGTTCTTCGTGGCGGAACAGTTCACCGGGCTTGAAGGCAAATACGTGAAGATGGAGGATACCATCCGCAGCTTTAAGGAATTGGTGGATGGCAAGCACGATGATGTTCCGGAGCAGGCTTTTTACATGGTCGGAACCATCGACGAGGCCCTTGAAAAGGCCAAGACATTGAAGAATTAATGCCGACCAGGAAATTGAACCGTGGCTGACTCACTTCCAACGCGAATCCAACTCGAAATCGCCACTCCCGAACGGCAGGTGGTGCGCGAGTCCGTGGAGGCGGTTACGCTTCCTGGCAAAGAGGGCTACCTTGGCGTTCTGCCCGGCCATGCCCCGTTGCTCTCCGAGCTTCAGCCGGGCGAAATTGCCTATACCACCAGCTCGGGCGCGCGCTACCTGGCCGTGAGCTGGGGATTCGCCGAGGTGCTGCCGGAGCGCGTCATTGTGTTGGCGGAAACCTCCGAGCTTGCGGAGGAGGTTGACGTGGCCCGCGCCGAGCGCGCCAAAGAACGTGCGGAACAACGGCTGAAGCAACTTCATGAAGCGAACGTTGATTTTGAGCGCGCTCGCGGCGCCCTCGCGAAGTCCATAGCCCGGTTGCAGGTGGCGAGCCACTTGGCAGAAGGGGATAAATAGACCGAGTGATGAATAGGAGGATTCGAATGTATACCACCACTTGGTGCGTGGATTGCCGCCGCGCCAAGTGGTTTTTGAAGGAACGCAATATCCCTTACGAAGAAATCAATATTGAGGAAGTGGAAGGCGCGGAACAGATTGTCACGACGGCAAATGAGGGCAAGCGCCGCGTGCCCACTTTTGAGGTTAATGGCCGCACTTTTCACTGCTCGCCTTACGATCCGCCAAACTTTCACGTGAGCTGGGATTGGAATGAAAGATTGAACCCTGCTATTCTGGATCGTGGTCAAGAGCCTGCGATACTCCGCCGCCGGCCAAACGCGACACGAGGAGTTTCGATGGATGGCGCGGGTTCCGCCTGCGCCCTTGCTGCAAGACTTGACACAAGTAGCTTGAAGTCATTCCGGTGAGACGCTATACTACGCATCGATGTCCGTAAGAGTTGCAATGAGATCCAGAAGGCCGTTGTTGTGGCGAGGGTTTTCCTTGGCGTTGGCGATCGCCGTCAATCTGGGGTCTCTCTATGCGCTTGCCTGTCCCATCCTCTGCTTTTCCCAATGCTGTGGTCAGCGCGGTAGTGCGGCCACCATGCCGGGTATGCCCCCTTCTCATCCCTGCTGCCCAGCGCACTCCAGCAAAAAGAATGACGCGCCCTGTGGCGCTACGGCAAACAGTTGCATTCGCCACGCCCAGCAAGGTGCATTCCTGATTCCAGCACCCTCTGCTGCTCTTCACTATCATCCCGTGCCGGCCGGCGGACCGGCGGAGCCTGGGTTCTTGCTGAGCTTCGCGATTCCTTCTGTTATCCACACTTCCTCGTCGCCTCCCGGTTTATTGTCGGGTAGAGCCATCTGCCAAAAAGAATCCTTCCTTCGCATTTAGCCAGATTCTCCGCATCCGCCTGAATCGCGCTGTCTGATCCATCGCCACATTTCTGTGCGCGTTGCCTTCGGCCGCTTCAGCATGCACGCGACTGTGTGATCATCAAACCGCGGCCAGGTTCGACCCAACTACAGAACCGGAAAGGAGCTTTGTCATGAGGAATTTTTTCTTGGGGATCGTAGTCACTTTGGCCGTCCTCGCAGGCGGCGCGTATTCGTACCTGCGGATGGGATTTCTGGACTTGCGGGCGGACCTCCATCCCTCCGCTTTCGAAAAGCACCAGGCGATGTCCTTCATGGATGCCTGCACCGACCGGCACGCTCCCGATCAAAAGAACCCGATCCAGCCCACCGAAACCAATCTGCTGGATGGCATGAAGCTTTATCGTGACCACTGCGCGATGTGCCACGGCGCTCCCGATCATCCTGAGAAGAAGTTCGGCCATCCATTCTACCCGCCGGCGCCACAGTTCATGGTCATGGAGGATATGCCGGACATGCCCGAGAACCAGAATTTTTATATCATCCGGCACGGCGTGCGCTGGACAGGCATGCCAGCCTGGCGAAATACCCTCAACGACGGGGAAATCTGGAAGCTCGTAACGTTCCTCGGTCATATGGACAAATTGCCGCCGTCTGTGGAGGAAGAGTGGAAAAAATCACTTCCTTCGGATGCCAAGGCCTCAACCAAGAGAGACACCCTGCGTGGTTATCCTCACCTCCGCGCTGCTGCCTCTCCGTCAGATCTTCAAACAGGAGGAATCCATGAGTAAGAACAGACGGGATTTTTTTCGAAAGGCACTCGCTGGCGCCAGCTTGGTGGTCGGAACTAAGGCATTCGCTGCCGTTTCGGCTCAGGCCGCCCAACACGAGCGCATGGACATGCAGCATGGCCATATGTCCGTGAGAATGGGCCAGGAAACACCGGCTCAGAACGCGTTATCCAGTGCGGGGTTTTTATCCGTTCAAACACCGGACATTCCTGACCTTCCCTGGACTATGGACAACGGTGTCAAGGTGTTCCATCTGACTGCCGAACCGGTCAAACGGGAAATTCTTCCGGGCTACACGTTCAATTTCTGGGGTTACAACGGCTGCTGCCCCGGCCCGACGATTGAGGCGAATGAGGGTGACCGTGTGCGCATCATCGTGGATAACCACCTGCCGGAAGCTACTTCCATGCATTGGCACGGCTTGGAGGTTCCCATTGCGATGGACGGGATTCCCGGCATCTCCCAGGATCCCATTCCGCCCGGCGGCCGCTTTACTTACGAGTTCACGTTGCATCAGGAAGGGACATATTTCTACCACTCGCACATGGCCATGCAGGAAATGATGGGGATGCTCGGAGCCTTCATCCTGCACCCGAAGAAGCCATACCACCCGCGGGTTGATAAGGACTTCGTCATCATGTTGCAAGAATATGCCGTGCTTCCGAACCTCAGCGTGCCGAACACCATGAACATGGAGTTCAACTGGCTGGTGTTTAACGGCAAGGCGGGTCCGGCGGCCACTCCAATGATCGCCCGGCTCGGCGACCGGGTACGCATTCGCATGATCAATCTGGGAATGGATCACCATCCCATTCATTTGCACGGCAACACATTTTACGTAACTGGGACAGAAGCGGGGCGAGCGCCGCAATCGACGTGGAGACCGGAAAACACGGTGCTGGTGGGGGTCGCCCAGGCGCGGGACGTAGAGTTCGATGCCAAATATCCGGGCGACTGGATGTTCCACTGCCATTTGCCGCACCACATGATGAACCAGATGTCTTCGACGGTCGGCCCCATGACGCGCCTGACGAAAGGCATGCCGGCAGGACTCGCAATGGAAGAGGGAATGGGGATGCTGACGGGAACGCCGGGAGCGCCCATGGGAGAGGATTATGGCCCTGGTCTTGGGCGCGGCTTGGGAGTGGGATCCGCCAACGACCAGGCAGTGGGCAACGGCCCCTTGTCTCAGGACAAGGCCCAGGCCGCGATGCAAAACATGCCGGGGATGCAGCACGGCGGGATGCAGATGCCCGGCATGAATATGGAGGCTGACATCAGCCCTAATGCCAACAACGTGCCAGGCTTTCCGCAGGACGCCTACATGGAAGGTCCGATGATGGCGATGGACAAGGCAGTGTGGAAGCCGGAGAACTACGGGTTACGGCCGGGATGGAGTGGATTTATGCAGGGCATGATGACCCTTGTCCGCGTTCTTCCGCCCGGTCCGTACGATCACATAATGCAGTTGCGCAAGAAACAGGTGAGCAAGAACCCGGACGCAATGCCGGGTATGCACGACCATCCACAGAAGGGAGCGCGGCTGAAATCGCGCACAGGAGATTGGAAATGACAAGACATTCGTTTTGGAAGCTGCCGCTGCAAATGGCTTTCATGCTGGCTTTGCTTCCAGCAGGCCTCGCGGCGCAGTCTGTGCCGGACGCGCAGATGGACCCTTATTTCACTGCCATTAACTACCCGATCCCCAAGGACACGATGATGGTCATGGTGCTGCCCGATTTCCAGTCTGCACGCACGGGCCCCAATTTCTTCACAGGGATGGAAATGGCGTCGTACGGAATCACTTCACGGTGGTCGGCAGGGTTCATGGCAGAGGAGCAAAAAATCTTTGGTTTGCCAGCCACGTTCGGCGGTCTGCGATTCAACACCTACTTCCGCCTTCTCCCACACGATCACCTGTTGAATTTCACCCTTTACGGCGAGTACGAGGACTTAAATCAAGCGGCGCTTTACAAGATGGAGGTCTCCGGATTCGGCGGGGAGGATTTGGTGGGTCCGCTCTCCGTGGCTCGGAACTTGCCAGCGCACACCTTCGAGCAACGCGCGATCGTATATCACGATTGGCGACAGGTGAACATCACCTTCAACTTCATCAGCGAGACGGGGCTGGAGACCCACGAGAATGCTTTCGGCTACGCTTGGGGCATTTTCCGCGAGCCAGAATGGATGGGAATGACTACCGGTAAAAACACGGTGGGAAAGCCGGGCATGGCTGGAATGTCGGCACCGCCAGTGCTTTCGCTGCAGCGATTGGGCTTTGGGCTCGAGATGATTGGGGCGCTGGGGAATAATCAGCAATTCGGATTCTACTGGCACAGGCAACAGCAGTATCTCGGGCCGGTCTTCAGCTATGCGCCATTGCCCCACTGGACGATCCGCCTCGAACCAACTTTTGGACTCTCAGAC
>CALCEB010000155.1 GCA_937900045.1 uncultured Acidobacteriota bacterium | reverse complement strand
ATTCCCACCATCAAGGTCAGCCGCCTGACCGTGGGCGGCACCGCGCCGCGCGCCGCGCAGTCGTTTATGTAGGATTGAAGTGGCATTGGCCGCAACCCTAAGGGGAACCAGCGGAGTTGCTAGGGCAAGGGCAATCGGGAACTTTCGGGAATTCCGGGTCGGAAGATTTTGAAGAGGGGAGGTTCGACATGCCGTGTACCGTATGTGTGATTAACTTGAAGGGTGGGGTTGGAAAGACAACACTTACTGTTGCGTTGGCGGAATTTTTGGCGGAGGAGTTCGGCAAGAGGGTTCTTGCGATTGACGTTGACCCTCAAACAAATCTAACCGTTTCGTTGATTCCAGATCAGGAATGGGAAAATCGGAACAAAGCGGGCCAAACGCTTTGCCAGCTCTTCAAGGACAAGTTAGACAGAACCTCAATTTTCAATGTCAATTCCTCAATAGTAAAAGGGGTTTCGAACCTGCACGGGGGAATAGCAAGGCTCGATCTTTTGCCGTCAAGTATCGATTTCATTCAAATACAGGACCAGCTTGTTAACATCGGGGCTGGCACCTACTACACAATTGCTCCGGCCTCTGTGCTGCACGATGCCATTGCCTCTGTTCTTGACTCTTACGATTTCGTTCTCATTGATTGCCCGCCAAATCTGGGGATTGTAACGTTCAATGCTTTGGCGATTAGTGATTACTTTCTCATACCAGTAATCCCCGATGTTCTGTCAACTCATGGGATTCCACAGATATTGACCAGAGTATCGGACTTCAATCGTAGCGGCAGTCATAATGTGCAGCCGCTGGGGATTGTCATTTCTCTTTTCCGTACCCAGATCGACATACACCATTCGACAATTGAAAGGCTTAGGTCTGAGGCAAAGGGTGGACGCTTCCCACGCGTCTTTGACACCGTCATACCCAATATGTCCGCTGCTGCAGCCTCCGTCGATGTGACCTCTTCTCCGAATACACTCAAACAAAAATATGGATACGGTAAGAGTTACGATGTTTATCGAGATGTCGTGAAGGAGTTTCTGTCGTATGTCAAAATCTGATCAACTGAAAAAGATTTTTCCGGAGTTTCTCAGGGGCTTGGCTGATGAGCTTGACCGAGATCCCAGTCTCATGGATCAACTGATTCCTTCTCGGCATGAAGGACCGCGAAAGGTCATCGGGAAGAAACCCTCGACAGATATAGATCCCTTTGAGGTTCTGAGAACCGGTGGTGAAGCTGCTTTGAGAGGACGTTTAGAACTGCTTGACGTGTCAAGCCTCAAGGCGATTATCAGCAGGCACGGCCTTGATACGACTCGCTTAGCTCAGAAATGGCACGACAAACAAAGGTTGGCGTCCTTCATCGTTGAAAGAATTACAGCTCGTGCCCAGAAGGGTCAAGTGTTCATGGCATCCTAAGAATAGCCACTTAAACCTATGCCCGAACAACTCGAACAAATTGCACAGGACTTGATCGGCCGGGCGATGAAGGCCGGCGCCACCGATGCGGACGTAATTGCGCGCGAAGGTGATGAATTCTCGGCCACCGTCCGTATGGGACAGATTGAAAATTTGAAAGAAGCCGCCTCCAAGATTCTGGGCCTGCGGCTTTTTAAAGGCGTTCGGAGCGCCAGCTCCTATTCGAGCGACTTCTCTCCATCATCACTGGCGCGGATTGTGGAGCGCACCTTGGCGATGGCCGGCGCCACTTCAGATGACCCCGCCAACGGACTGGCGGAGAGCGAGCTGCTGGGCCAATTTTCAGGAGACCTTGGGCTCTACTTTCAGGACGTGATGGAGATTCCGGTCGAGCGCCGCATCGCCATGGCCCGCCAAGCGGAGGAAGCGGCGCTCGCCTTCGATCCGCGTATCCGCAATTCGGAGGGCGCAACGTTTGAGGCTTCGTCCGGGACACAAGCCTATGCCAGCTCGCAAGGGTTTGCGGGCAGTTACCGCTCCTCCTATTGCGGCTTCTCCGTGGTTCCGGTGGCTTTGGACAGCGCCAGCGGAGGCATGCAGCGCGATTATTGGTATAGCACGGCGCGGCAAGCGAACGGGCTTGAATCGCCCGAGTCCGTCGGCAAGAAAGCCGCGCAACGGGCCCTGCGAAAGCTGGGTGGCCGTAAAGTGGCCACTTCAAGAGTGCCGGTCGTCTTCGATGCGGAAACGGCGCGCTCATTGCTGGGGCATATCTTCGAAGCGGTCCGGGGCGACGCCATCTACCGCAACGCATCCTTCCTGGCGGGCAAATTGAATGAAGCGGTGGCAGGTGAGAACATCACGGTGATGGATGACGGCTTGCGGCCTTCCGGTTTCGGCTCGCGGCCCTTTGACGATGAAGGCGTTCCGCCGGCCGTGACCCCGGTGATTGAAAAAGGCGTGTTGCGCAATTACCTATTGAATACCTATACGGCCCGCAAGCTGAACCTGCGCACCACGGGCAACGCCTCACGCGGCGTAGCAGGGCCGCCCGGAGTGGGACCAAAGAACTTCTACCTCCAGCCCGGCGCGCATTCACCCCATGAGATCATTCGCTCCGTGAAGAACGGCTTTTATGTCACGGAACTTATCGGCTTCGGCGTGAATATTGTCACGGGTGACTATTCACGCGGGGCTTCCGGGATGTGGATTGAAAACGGCGAGCTGGCATACCCCGTCGAGGAAGTGACGATTGCTGGCAACCTGCCGGAGATGCTCCGAAACGTGGCGATGGTGGGATCGGACTTGGAATTTCGCAGCCCTCTGGCCGCGCCCACGCTGCGGGTGGAAGGTTTGACGGTGGCGGGCGTGTGAGCGCCCGGCTCCGGGCGCCCACGAAAAGCATTGGTCTTTTCGTGGGCTGTTATTTTGAGGATTTTGGCGTACCGGTTCTGCGTCTCTTCGTTGTTCCCCTTGCAATTGATCCGGGTGTTCTCTGATGAGAGAAGGCTACTCGAGCCGCTTCTGGATTCTTGTTTCAATGGCCATCGTCGCGGTGGTCCTGGGCCTGATGATTTGGGCCGTGCACACCAAGGCTACGCGGACGCTTTCAAATCCCACGATGAGTGCCGAGGAAAAAGCCTACCTCAGCCAGATCGAGATCACCAACGCCCACATGAGCACCGCCTCGAATCTGATGGGCAATACGCTTTACTATCTCGACGTCGATGTGACAAACCACGGGGCACGAAGCATCCGGCGGCTCAAACTCCAAGTGGAGTTCACCGATCCATTTCATCAGGTCGTGCTTCGCGGTACAGAGAACCCGGTCACCGGCGGAGACCCGCCGCTCGCCCCAGGAAAGACCCGTCACATCCACGTGACCTTTGAGCATCTTCCCGCCGAATGGAATCAGGGAATTCCCGGCATCACTCCGGTGCTGGTTAAGCTGGCAAAGTAGGGGCGGGTCTTGTGCCCGTCCGGGACCGGCCGCAAGGGGCGATTCTACACTTCACCGGACTGGCGCTGCTCGAAGATCTTCCGCAAGAACTCCTCAATGGTTTTCAGGCCCTTGTGCCTTGCAAAGATATCCGCCGCCATGCGCTGCGCTTCACCGTGCGAATACTCGAGCTGTTCGAGCACCTGCACGGCCTCCGCTCGCAGCTCACTGGCCGGCTCCTTCTCGATGGAAAGCGGCTCTTCGGCGGGCGCGAGCGCAAACTTGGCCATTTTGCCTTTGAGCTCGGTCACGATACGTTCTGCGGTCTTGGCGCCGATGAAGGGTAACTCCTTCAGGAAGGCGGTGTCACCGTGTTCAATGGCGTTGGCGATTTCCTTCAACGGACGAATCAGGCACTTAAGCGCGCGCATGAAGCCGACGCCTGGAACGGTGGTGAACGCCTCAAAAAACTCGCGGTCCAGCGGATCGAGGAAGCCGACGAGCTTGGGCGTCAAGTGTCCGCCACCCACCGCGCCGTCAATGTAGTAAATCGTGTAGAGGGTCAGGGGATTGCGGCGTTCGCTTTCTGCCGCGTGCCGCAGGCGCGAGGCGATGCCCGACGGGACGTAAACCTCATAGCACATTGAATTGACTCGGATCAGGAGCGAATTGTGGCGAACTCGATCGTAAAGGACTTCACCGGTGATTTCAGAAATCATGCGTTGCGCCTGAGTAAGATTTGGTTGAGCTGGGCGATGCTGATCCGGCCGCTTTGGTGGCCCCGCCGCAAGGCGGAAGTTTGATCCCGGTTCATGCCGTCCTTCAAGCCATTCACATAACACAATGCTGCGGCCAAGGCGTCCGCCACGTCCGGGGGGTGGGGCGTGCGCTCCAGCGAAAAGACCTGGCGCACGGCGCGTTGAACCTGAATTTTGCTGGCGTTGCCATTGCCCGTGACGGATTGCTTGATGCGCTTTGCGGAATAACTCAGGACGGGAATTCCAGCCTGGCGGGCTGCAACGCAGATGACGCCGCGCGCGTGACCCATCAGAATCGCCGTGCGCGGGTAGAGGGCATGGCTGTAAACCTCTTCCAGGCAAAGCAGGCGGGGTGAGAATTCTCGCACCAGCAAACGCACCTCGTCAAAGAGCAAGCCCAGCCGCTCCGCGAGGTCGCGCGCCTTACTGGGTGGCAGGCGAATGACGCCGGCTTCGCAGAGCGTGGAGACTCCGCCCGTGGCATCGATCACTCCATAGCCGGTGATGTTCAGGCCCGGATCGATGCCCAGAATCCGCACCGCCGTTGGCTTGCCAGCCTTGTTTGCAGATGACATTCAAGCTGATTGTAGCCTAAAAGGCGCGCATCAGGAGTCCGGACCGGTCACTCCAGGGTGACCGTATCAATCACCCCGACGACAGCCATATCGATGGGAGCCTGAACCCGGTCAACGCTGGTCATGGCGCTCCAACCCTCGGTGACCACCAGGACCTTGTCGCCAACACCCGCGTCCACGGCATCCAGGGCCAGCACCGCGTCGCCGCGATCCGTGCCATCCAGGTTCAGAGGCTGCACCATCAGCACCTTCTGCCCTTCATGGCTGGGCGCCTTCTGGGTTGCGACGATGTCTCCGACGACTTTGCCAATCAACATAAGCAGCGATCCGGTTTCAGCAATTAGCCATCAGCGGTCAGTCTTGAGTGTTCATCTTGCCGAACGCTGGATAGTGGTACATTTTCGCCGCTACAGCAAACTGATCCACTACTGAACGCTGAAAGCTGATTGCTGAAAGCACTTATCCTGCCCGATGCACCTGGTCCACGATGGCGATGATTGTCGCGTCAACCGGGACTTCTTCGGGAAGCCACGGAAAACTCGCCTCACGGCCCCGGCAGCAATAGACGAGTTCACCCGCGCCCGAACCAATGCTGTCCAGCGCCACGAGCTTCGCGCCATGATCCTCAAGCTGGGTGTTGACCGGTTGAACGATCAGGATCTTCTTCCCGGTCAGCGGAGAGTTCTTGATAGTGGAGACGACGTTCCCAACGACCCTGGCGAGAAACATGGGTTTGGCCTTCGATGATCGCTGGGCTTAAGGCGGCTTAGCCGGTTTTCTTCTGCATGGTGACGGTGTCCACAATGCCCACAATTGCGGCGTCCACCGGCGTGTCCTTGCAGGTCGAAGCCATGCGCGCCGAGCTGCCCTGAACCACGATCACCGTCTCCTGATATCCGGCATCAACCGTATCGACAGCAACGAGATAATTGGATTTGCCCGGCGCCGGTTGCGCATTCCGCGCGCCGTGCTCTTCAATCTCTTCCGGCGTGAGCGGGGCCACGATCAAGAGCTTCTTGCCCTCAAGGCGCGAGTCCTTGCGGGTGGCGACGACCGTACCGATGACTTTTGCAAGCAGCATAAGTTTTGTGTAGGCTGCCTTAGCGCTGTCATTCTGAGCGAAGCGAAGAATCCCGGCATTTTACCCAGTGTAAACTCCGCCAAGTATCTCCTGTTCGTTCACTGCCGAGGAGAAGGTCAAATGCAGTGATCCTTCGCTGCGCTCAGGATGACAGAGGAGGGCGCAGAATAATAGCAAGGGAGGCTTGGTTGAACCTCCCAGATTGCGGAAGCGTTGAAAATCCAGGGCACCGCCGAAACCGTATCCTGACCGTTCTCGATCATAATTTCGAGAATAATCCAGGGTAGTCCAACGTCTTCGCAAAGCAACTACGAATCCTGGCCGGACTTGCCGATGGGCAACTTGTCCTCCAGGCTGGGATGCGGGCGAGGGATCACATGCACGGAAATCAATTCACCCACGCGCCGCGCCGCTGAAGCGCCGGCGTCCGTGGCGGCCTTTACCGCCGCCACATCCCCACGGACCAGAGCCGTGACATATCCCGACCCGATTTTTTCCCATCCCACCAACTCCACCTTGGCCGCTTTGACCATCGCATCCGAGGCCTCGATCATGGCCACCAGGCCTCGCGTCTCAATCATTCCCAGGGCTTCACCCATGTTGATCCTCCGCCGAACCATCAATTCACTGCCTTCGTCAATTACTCATGCTTGTTCTTCAACTCAATAACATCCAGGCAGTTAACCATGCCTTACAGATCCTTCACTTCGTTCAGGATGACAGAATCCCGGAACGGACATGTTGGAATCGAGATCAAACCTACGTCAATTGTGGCCGTGGCGCAGTTTGTTCGCTACAGCAAATTGCGCCACGACCTCAATTCTGTTGACCGGATTTCTGCGCTCCGGTCAAATTCTCCACCGCTTCCCGCACCATCGATTCCAACTCGGCGCGCGAAACCCAAAAGCGTTCTTCAGTGGATGGGCCCGCGTCCGTAATCGGGCACACCGCGCTGCGTTCAATCGGCGGTGTTCCCGGGCCAAAGTAGCTTTGACGGGCAGCCAGCAGTTTATCGACATCTGTCCCGGAGAGCAAGACCTGCCGTCCCAGCAACTCCGTCACCAAGCTGATTTTGGCAAAGTGCTCCACCGTTTCCATTTTGAAGTAAGCGCGCATCAGGTCAGGTCCGCACGTCACCACGCCGTGATTAGCCATCAGGATCGCGTCATAGGAGCTGACGAGCGGCCGCAAAGCTTCCGTGAGCTCGGGCGTTCCAGGAGTGCCGTAGCGGGCGAGCGGAATGCAGCCCAGTGAAAGCACCACCTCCGAGACCAGGGCCTTGTTCAATGAAAGCCCTGCCGCTGCGTAGCCCGTGGCCGTGGGGGGATGGGCATGAACCACACCGTGAACGTCGGGGCGGCGCTTATAGATCAGCAGGTGCATGGCGATTTCGCTGGTGACGTTGCGGCGGCCGGAAATCTTTTTGCCTTCGTAGTCCACAATGATGAGGTCATCCACCGCCATCATGCCTTTGCAGATGGTGGTGGGAGTGCAGAGGATCCGGCGGTTATCCAGGCGCGCCGAAACATTGCCGTCATAACCGGTGACGTAGCCGAACTGGTGCAGCCAGCGGCCAATTTCGATGATCTCTCTGCGCAGCTCGTCTTCGGTTCTGATCATGATGGGTGGCGCCGCTCGCCGCCAAGCAGATTAAGGCTCTTGCGCCGTCGCCGCCAGACTGTCTTTCTTCGTCTTGCGGCTGGGCGTGTGGTTCCAACGGACGTGCGGCAAAATCGTATCCTTCTTGATCCGCGCTGCATGTTCCTGAACGCGATTCAACATGCTGGTGAGCAGAACGTCCGAAAGCAAGTGCGGCTTCAATCCTAAATCGATCAACTTCTGATGCTTAGCGTTGTAGTAATGCTGCTCCGATTCAATCCGCGGATTTTCAAGATGGTCGATCGAGATTTTCATCCCTAGCTTCCCACCCTGCTCTTGGACAAGCCCAGCAAGCTGGAGCACACTGAAGCTTTCGGTGAACTGGTTGAACACCCGGAATTCACCGGCTTGGGGAGGATTCAAGATGGAAAGCTCCACGCAGCGCAAGGTATCACGAATATTCAGGATGCCGCGGGTCTGGCCGCCCTTGCCGTAAACCGTCAAAGGCAGCCCGGCCACGCTCTGCACGCAAAAGCGGTTCAGCGCCGTGCCGAACACTTCATCATAGTGAAAGCTGGTGGCAAGACCCGCGTGGAGTTGAGTCTCATCCGTCTCAATCCCATAAACGATGCCCTGGTTCAGGTCAGTGGAGCGCAGCTTCCAGGCGCGGCAGGCGAACAGAATGTTGTGACTGTCGTGAACTTTGGAAAGGTGGTAAAGCGAACCCGGCTGCTTGGGATAGGGCAGCACGTCCTTGCGGCCGTTATGTTCCACTTCCAGGAAGCCTTCTTCAATATCGATGTTGGGGGTTCCGTATTCGCCCATGGTGCCAAGCTTCACCAGATGGCATTCCGGCGCGCACTCGCGCAGAGCCCAGAGGACGTTCAGCGTTCCCGAAATATTGTTGACCTGGGTAAAGACGGCGCGATTGTAATCAATCATGGAATAAGGCGCGGAGGGCTGCTCGCCATAGTGCACAATGGCCTGCGGCTTGAAAGTCTCAATGGCGCTGTGGGCCGTTTCAAAGTTGCGCAAGTCACCCACGAAGAGTTCCAACCGGCGGCCTGACACCTCCTGCCAGAGCTTCACGCGGTCGTGCAGGGTATGAATGGGGATGAGCGGCTCAACGTTCAACTCCATCTCCCAGCGGCGCTTGGCGAAGTTGTCCATAACGGACACCTCATGCCCGCGACTGGAAAGATACATGGCCGTGGGCCAGCCAAGGTAACCGTCACCACCCAGGATCAAGATTCGCATCCGTATGTTTCTCGCTTCCTATGGGATCGACGCCTTGAAGCGCCAATCGAAGGTTGAGTAGTGTCTCAGTTTCTTTGCTGTAGCGGCGCTCTATGAGCGCCGAACCTGTATCCTCAACGGTTTCCGGCGCTCATAAAGCGCCGCTACAGCAAACTGCGTCACTACCGAAGGTTGAGTTGACAGGACAAGGCCCAAGCCCGATAATAACCCTGAAGCCTGCCGCATCCCGGCCAAAAACCCTGACCGTAACCGGTAAGTCCTTTGTCTTTTATACCGCCGCGAGCGATTTCGGGGCAAGCTATTTAGCGGCCCGACCGCCGCGCTCGAAACGTAGCCGCTAAGTCCTTTCGTTCGTAATTACCGTGAGGTATTCAACCAAAGAGACTCAATAGCCCCTCACCCCGAACCGTCCGTCCCAAAGGGGAGACGGGGCGCATCGCGCAGGGCGAGGGGGGATTAAAACATGTCAGCGAAAAGACGAAATGCCGCAATTAGTTGCCTTAATCGCCGGAACGAACCCAAATTATTTAACTAAGTCATTTGCACTCAGCAGTTTGAGAACATTCGTCGAAAAAACACCCACAACTGACTGATAATACAGGTATTGATTGATTTTAAATGGGTTCGTTTTTTGGGTTCGTTCCGATGATTTATGTTTATTATCATTAATTTATGGGTTCGTTTAAACAATCCTTTTTCATTTTGTGGTTTCCAGCCTTCAGACAGCATCGAGTTTGGCATTCCAGGAACCCTTCGCCTTTCGCTGGCTTCCGTAAAACGGGCCGGAGACCTTCGGAGAAGCGAACATTGCACCCTGGTTGGACCGGGCGCGTGAACGAAACATAGGCGCCAGGACATGGTTTTCCATTATTGTTCACGGAGCCGTGCGAGGGGGGGAAACCGGCGGAAAAGTCTTAAATTTCCAAATTGCTAAAAAATTAGTATACGCTCGTGGCACCCGGAAATCAAGCGATTTTCGCGGAATTATATCTTTCACAAATCGAGGGCTGGGTTAGCATTTACAAATAGTTGAAGCCTAAACAGTTTAGCAATAAACAGGACGAATCCGCGAACCGGCTTCGTCCCGTTACAGCCCGCCGTCCTCAGGGTTCGCGCCTGTCATAAAGTGATGTTGGCGCCGGCCGCGATTTCCGGCGCTCCCTGTCAGGGCTAGCTCCGGGCGTCGCCACAACAGAATGTGCTATGTCCTCACGTATAGCTACCCGTAGGCTTTCACTGCCTGTTCGATGGCGGGGGCCGCCCTGCGGAGATCATCAGGCACCATCGCCGGCGTTGCCTCAATGCTGGCGTTCAGCGCCAGGAACCAGGGCTCGGCAATAGCGGGAATTTGCGACGCGTCGTCCATGTTCATAATGAGGATGCCGGTCCGCTTACCCCCGTCGGCGATGAAGTAGGCGGCTTCGGGCTTTTGTTGTTCAAGGATTCTTTGTATGGCCTTAAAACCGTCCTTCTTGGCGGCCGCGTTTCCTGCTTCAACCGGAAATGAAACCTTAATCAGAAATCGCATGAGTTTGTACCTTCTTCTCGAGTTTAGTTTGGGGAAGTCGCGTCGATTGTACCGCCATCGTCACACCGTCGCAATGACAATACGACGACATTTAGTTTATGGTTGATTCTGAGCTTGTGCCGGGAACACGCGGCTAAGAGCGTTTGCATAGCAGATGCGGTCCGGTGGCGGTGGTATTACAAAGGACAAGGAAGCCAGGCTTAACAACCCGCTTGACGTTCTGATGCGGCTGGCATAGATTTGCCGTAAGCGGTACGTCACGAAAGTTCGGGCGAAGAAGACTGCACAAAGGAGGCAGCGATGGCACAGGGAAACTCATCGGGGAATATCAGCGTGGCGAAGCTCATTCTGGTTCCAGCGCTTATCACTTTAGTGGTCACCCTTCTGCGGCTCTACGGGGAGCTGCGTGGCTGGTCGCCGCTCTTTTTCAGCAGGCAGGCGGGCGGAGGACTGGCGATTGTCGGCATCTCCTGGCTTCCCATCTTCTTTGGGCCGTATTTTGGTCTGAAGCTGAGCGGCGCGGGCCGCCAATACCCAGGCGCCGGAAAGACGGTTGGGTTTGCTATCATTGGCTTCCTGCTGATCGTAGGAGGAGGTGTCCTGGGCTTCGCCAAGATGGATGCTTTCCCGGGCGCCCACATCGTCGGATTGATTCTGCTGGCGGCGGGAGGGCTGCTGCAGTTTGCGTCCTGGCCGGCGCTGGCGAAGACTCTGCTCGCCTATGGCTACGCGGCGCGGATTCCGGTGGCTATCGTGATGTTCTTTGCCATGCGGGGCAATTGGGGAACTCATTATGACGCCGTGGCGCCGGGCTATACGGGACCCACGGCTCTATGGCCAAAATATCTCTTGCTGGGCATTGAACCGCAAATGATCTTATGGGTGGCCTACACCATGGCGGTGGGATCTCTGTTTGCTGGAGTTGCCCTGGCGTTCGCGGGGAGAAAAAAGTCAGCCCCGGTCCCGGCTTGAGAGCGTAACGGAACGGAAAGAAAAAAAGCGTAGCTCGGGCCGTGCCATTTTTGTGGCGCGGCCCGCGCAGCATGCTCCGGGCGATGCCGTTAACGCAAAGGTTCGGTCGCAGCATCACCCGCAGCGAATACGATTATTGCAGATGGGCCGCGGCCACCTTCCTGCGTCGCAGCATGAAGCCGAATCCCAGCAGTCCTGCGCCGAAGAGGAACAGGCTGGCAGGTTCCGGTGTCGTAGAAGCCACGAAGCCAGAAGTGATGTTGCCAACGGTATAGAAGCCCACCAACTGGCCCAGATCGTTGACGCCGTTGATGGTGGTGTTGTTTACCGCATTGGGGTCATTCACTTCGGTGTAAACCCCGTTGACATAAGTGAACCCGTGGGTGTTGCCGTTGGCATCGACATAAAAACCAACGACTTCTCCTTTGTTGTTGAGGCCCAGCGCCTGGGTAAAGGACGAGCCAGGAAACTCGAGCTGAGTCAAAGCGTTGCCATTGAGCACGAACCCGGTTGAGTCCGCGCCGTTGTCGGTCAGGAAAAATCCGGAAATCATTCCCGCATTGTTGACATCGGTGGCCTGGTTATTGCCGATCCCGCCAGGCAGCAGGCTGCTGAGGTAGGTGAAATTCCCGCCCATTTCGGTATAGGCCATCTGCAGGGTCGCGCCGGTAGGATCGGTTGAAGAGTAGCCGGATACCTCCCCGTGGTCGTTGATCCCCAAAAGCTGATTAAACGCGGTATTGGGGGCATTAACGCTTGAGAACGTCGTGCCATTGTAGGTAAAGCCGTGAGTCACGCCGGCGGTATCGACGTAAAACCCATCCGTCATGCCGGTGTTGTTGATCCCAATCACTTGGGTGCTGGTCGCGTTCGGGAAATTCTCAAGGGCATAATGATTGGGCAGGGTCAGTGTGAAGCCCACATTGATGGTCGCCCCGTGATAGCCAGCGATAGTGCTGGAGTTGTTGATACCCAACAGTTGGGTGAAAGTATCGCCCGGAAAGTTAACCGTTTGAAAGTTGTACATCGTTCCTGCCTGGGACAGGGCTGGCAAAGTTGCACAAATCAGAGCCGCCAACCCTAAGCTTAAAGCCAATCGTTTCATTTTTTTGCTTCCTCCTTTAATGTTGCTTCCTTCTTGTTTGGATCCCCGTCTGGAAAACCCGCAGAAAGTTCAAACCCAATGAATGTTCCCAATGAAATAGCGCGAGGGCCGTTCCCTGCGCCGAGGGGCTAAATCACTCGAAGGCGCCCCCCCGTGCAGGGCCCGCGTTGAGATGATGCCGGGAACCCATCACCCCCAATTTCGACCCTTGATAGGGTATTCCCTTACTTCTGTGTTGTCAATAACAAGACGGTGAAAGAATTATTAAGATTTTGTTGGAGATTTGTTAATACGGCTCCTCAGCAGAATTTGTGGGTCGATTCTAGCTGAGGCAGGCCGGCATCGCCTGCCAGTTTCTCAAAGTGCCGGCTGTGCTCGCTGGCGTTGTCCTGCGCCGGAATAGATGCCTCCTCGCATATTCCATCTTTCTGAAATGCGGCAGAAAAAAGTCCTCAAAATGCTATCCTATTGGTGGCTCAGGTTTGGAATCCAGGCGTGAATCCCGTCCTCGATTAACCTCCGGTTACCGGAAGTCCGGTTCGGGGACCCGGACCCCTTTCGGGACAACGATGACCGGGACCGATCGTTAACCCCCGGTCGCCTCCAAGATAGGCCACAAAGACCTCGTATCTATAGGGTGTCGCATCCGCTTAGGGCGCAAGCATCAGATCTGCTTGTTGATTCCATAACAGCGCCGGCTCCTTTCCAGGTAAATGTGGATTGTCGTCCAGACTAAGGTTGCCCGGAAAGAAGCCGACATGTTGATTATTGGATACGATTTGCAAATCTGGTATGTCTGACGACGGAGGTTGTGCCTTGCCTGTCATAAACGAATACGCGGAGTTAAAGCAGCTCGTCATGCAGAAGGGGTTACTCAACAAGCGGCCGCGCACCTACACCTGCAAGTTGCTGGTTGTGTGGATGATGCTGGGGTCGGGCCTGATTTTACTGGTTCTTACCCGCAACCTTTTTGTGATCCTATTGGACGCCGCTTTTCTGGCCGTTGTTTTCGGCCAGATCGGGTTTATCGGCCACGATGCTGGCCACCGGCAAATTTTCAAAGCCGGCTGGAAGAACGAGATCATGTGCTTGATTCATGGCAACCTGCTTTTGGGAATCAGCTCCGGTTGGTGGATCAAAAGTCACAACCAGCATCACCAATGGCCGAATCGAGTTAATTTGGATCCCGCAATTGATTTCTCGGTCCTTGCATTTTCCGAGCACCAGGCGCGCACCAAGCAGAGTTTGCAGAGGTTCATGGTCAATTACCAGGCCTACTTCTTCTTTCCGCTGCTCTGTCTAACGCTAGCCGGCATCCGGATTGACAGCATTCAATTTCTTTTGCAGAAAAAAGCGAAGCACCCGCTGATCGAGGCTCTACTTTTGACGGCCCATTTCACCTTATATTTCGGCCTGCTATTCTTTTGTTTGGGCCTCCAGCGGATGCTGCTATTCGCTGCGGTGCATCAGACGCTTTTTGGACTGTACATGGGCTCGACTTTTGCCCCAAACCACAAAGGCATGCCCATTCTGAGTGGTGAGGATCCAACGGATTTTTTGCGCTGCCAGGTGCTGACCGCCCGCAACGTCAGAAGCCATCCTGTTCTCGACTTTTTGTATGGCGGGCTGAATTATCAGATCGAGCATCACCTTTTCCCGAGCATGCCTCGCAACAGACTGCGAGAGGCCCAAAAAATCATTAAAGGGTTCTGCCGCGCACATTCTGTCCCGTATTACGAGGCC
>CALCEB010000154.1 GCA_937900045.1 uncultured Acidobacteriota bacterium | reverse complement strand
ACAAGTTCGGCGCTCATAGAGCGCCGCTACAGCAAAGAAACTGAGACACTACCAAGACATCCATTTTGTTGACTTCGCACTTGAGAATACCCTAATCTTTTCTAAAGCGAATCGCGTCATTGAGATGTGGTGGCGCGCTTCATCCAAAACTTCGGCGGGGTAGCTCAGTGGTAGAGCGAGGGTCTCATAATCCCTAGGCCGGGAGTTCGATCCTCCCCCCCGCTACCACGGATATTTCATTATTTCATTTCACTCCTCCATTAATACTGCTATCATAATCAAATGTTGGGCGAGGTTCCCACAGGACTGGTTCCTTAAGGGGCAGTCTTCAGGATGTAACCGGAAGCGTCATACCGATCCTCCCTCACTGCAAGCTGGACAACTCCATGCCTGTCCCTTCCGAGCAAGCGATTCACGACATTTATTCCTTCGCCTTGTTTGTTTTGCTCCTCACCTTCGGTCTGATTATTTTCGCCTTGGCCAGACGGGCAAATCACGAAAGATATTACCGCGAATTGGATAAACTTCGTAAGGAGTGTCTGCCTATCCTGGAAGCGATCCTGGCGGGCAGCATCCCTTACGATTTCGGGATCTCTGAGCTAAAGGTCAGAGGCGGCTCCGGTCGCGCCGGCATGATGGAGCGCGTATTGGTTGGAGTCAAGCCCACCCCCAGTCAAGCCGCCCTGTTCAGGCAAATATCCACGGACCTTGGCTTGATCCGCACATGGCAGAAGGGGTTGGCCGCGCCGGGCCAGCTTGATTCAAAACCCAATTTCGTCCGGTCGCGTTCCGGCTGGCGGTGGCTGCCGCGATGGCCTGACTACCCGGATCGCGCCAAAGCGGCAGAATATCTGGGCATGCTTAGGCACCAGCCAAGTTCGAGGCTGATGGTCCGGGCCTTGAATGATCCAAATGCTGGAGTTCGGACGGCTGCCGTCCGCGCCATTGGAACGATCGGGGAACCTCGAACTTTCCCGATCCTCCTCAGAGAATTGAGGGATGCTGCAAAATCGGACAAACCGAGGTGCTCGATCTCCACCCTAAGACTTGCACTTTCGCGGTTTCCACTCCGCTTGGCTTCTCACGTTTCTCCCCTCTTGCTTGACGCCAACCCTGACGTCCGGTTTCTTGGCGCTGAAGTCATCCAGGAGATGATAAAACATGCCGCCGTCCCGGGAAACCTTCGCCTTCCAGCGGACATTTTTCCGCCCGCTTTACTGGACGCCTTTGTCGATAAGCTGTGCCACGACCCAAGCGCCAACGTCCGCGCCAGAGTTGCGATTGTCCTGGGTTACATTGCTGATTCCCGCGCGCAGGACGCTCTGGCAAGCTTGCTCAAAGACAGCGAATGGTTTGTCCGTCTCCAAGCGGCGAAGTCGGTAGGAAGGCATATGATTCAGGGGCTCGAACACCAGATCGCGGAATGCCTTGCGGATTCGGATTGGAGAGTCCGGGAGGCCGCAACTCATGCCTTGGGCAAACATGCCCGCCTCGGAGCGGACTTGCTTCTCAACCACTTTCTTATGACAAGCGATGCCTACATGAGGGAGCAGATCGCCGAGGAAGCAGAACGTTCGGGTCTTGTCAATGGATGGCTGTCGCACCTGGGTGAAAGAGGGTTTGAAAAGGCAACTCAAGCCCTATCTCAACTGATCGATATGGGCAAGACAGACTTTCTCAAGGACATGCTTGAGAAACGCATCAATGCTAGGCAGAGATCAATACTCTCCGCCAGCCTTGGGCTCGATCCTCCGGAACAGGGACAAATACTGAAACGGCAGGCCGCCAGCCATTAGCCGGGCGGTGGGCTGCGATGCGGTGGAGTGTTTCTCCAATGATGGCGAAGAGTCCCCAGATTGCCGCTCTGGAATTAGCCGTGGGGGCCTGCGCCACCTGGAAACAAAAAATAGGGGCGCCCCATTGACAAGGCAAGACCCTCTTCCCCCAGTCTTCCCTGAAAGTTCGACAGGGAAGGAGCGATGGCGGCAGGCTCGATAAGGGCGGCCGGGAGCCCGGCAACGAGTCAAAGATCGAATCCATCCCATGGCAGATTTCACCATCGCGGTCGTCCACCTGCTCAATATCCTGGATGGTCTCACCATCTGTTATTTCTTCCTGGGTAACGGCGCATACACCTTGCTCATGCTGGGATCGCTCGGCTCAATTCTGCTCTATAACCGCCGTCTGGCCTATCAAGGGCTGGGAGCCTTGAGTGAATCCATCACCACCCCTCCGGTTACCGTCATCATCCCTGCCTATAATGAGGAAACCGTCATTACAGAAACGGTGCGGTCCGTGCTGAAGTGCAGATATCCCGGCCTTCAGGTCCTGGTGGTTGACGATGGTTCCACGGATCAATCCATCTACCAGCTCACTCAGGCATTCAAGCTGGTCCGGTTTGACCTGATCTACCGGGCAAATCTTCAAACCCAGCCTGTCGAGGCTTTTTATGTGAGCGAGGACTTCCCCGCTTTGACCGTCATCCAAAAGGAGCACGGCGGAAAGCCGGATGCCTTGAATGCCGGTATCAACTTCTGCCGGACGCCCTACTTTTGCAATGCGGACGCGGACACCATCCTGGAGCCCGACGCGCTGCTCCGCCTGATGCGGCCTATTCTGCAATCGCCGCTTGAGACCGTGGCGAGCGCCGGCATTGTGCGCGTGCTGAACGGCTGTTCGGTCAAAAACGGGATAATGGAGGCCGCCCATCTTCCGGCACGCTGGGTCGAGCGATTTCAAGTGGTCGAATATCTGCGAACCTTCCTCTTCGGACGGACGGGATGGGACTTGATAGGGGGAACGCTGATTGTCTCCGGCGCGCTGGCCGTCTTTCACCGGCAAACCATTATCGAAGCGGGAGGCTTCAGCAGCGAGACGGTGACGGAAGACATGGAGATCATCGTCCGCCTGCACCGCTGGGCCCTGCAAAGCCAGCGCAAGATTCACATGGCCTTCACCACGGATCCCGTCTGTTGGACGGAGTGCCCTTCCACTTTCCGGATGCTGGCGCGGCAACGAAGGCGTTGGCAACTGGGCCTTTGCCAAACCCTATGGAAAAACTCCGAGATGCTTTTCAGCCCACGCTACCGAATCGTTGGGCTCTTAAGCTTTCCCTTCAATCTCTATATCGAAGCGCTGGGGGCGGTCGTCGAGTCCGCGGGTTATCTCAGCGTGCCGGTGGCTTTCATATTGCACCTTGCAATTCCCTCTCTCTACATTCCACTGGTGATTTTGAGTCTGGTCTACGCCGCCTTCCTCTCAACGGGCGCCGTGCTGCTTGAGGAGTTGACGTACCGGCGCTATTCGCGGCTGAAGGAGCTTGGAATCCTGCTGCTGGCCTCCATCCTTGAGAATTTCGGATACCGGCAAGTGGTCCTCTTCTTCCGGCTCCAGGGAATGGGACGGTTCATCCTTGGCTTCAAACAATGGGAAGGAGTCATTCATTCGACACGCCACAGCCAGAAAGGATCGACTCTGCCGGAGGCTGTCCAATAGGACGGGCGGAGTCGAACGTGAATGATTCATGATCTTGCCATCGAGACCGTCTGGACAGAGTTTCAACCCTGCCGAAAGTGGGATATTAAGACATTCTTCAGCTTCGCGCTCCAAACGGCTCGTTCCAACAATCCGCTTGGGTCGCGAAGCAAATGGAATATGCCGGGCCGCTCGAACGGCACGGTTAAAACCCTGCCCCGACGTTCCGGCGAGGGAAGCCCGTAAATAAATCGGGCTAAGAGCTCAAGGGCGAAGTAGCAAAAGCATCATGGCCAACGTCCACCATCTTCTCCCCAACCGCATCCTCATTTCCCTCCTGGTCATCCTTGCGTTGGCCGGCGTTTTCGAGTTTCATTGCCACCCGTTCAGCGGGCCATTTTACAAATCAGGCCTTGATGCCTTTAGATCAGGAAAGTACGCACTCTCCGTTCGGATGCTCCAGGAGGCAAAGAAATACGTACCCAACAATCCCGCCGTCCTGGGTCTTCTAGGCTGGAGTCTGTTGAAATCCGGAAAGCCGGCGAGCGCCGAAAAACAGTTTGTTGCCGCTCGAAGGCTGAAGCCCCATGACATGGAACTCCAGCTTGGGCTTGCTTATGCGGAGATGAGCCTTGGCCGGACCACCCGCGCAGAGAGAATCCTGGACGAGCTTCGAAAGGAGCGTCCTGGTTGGATTGAGATTCTCATTGCACAAGGTTTTCTCTACCTCCACGAGGGCCTGCCCGCATTGGCCGGGGTGGAATTCCGCCAAGCCCTTTCCCAGGACCCTCACAATCCGGCCGTTCTAGCAAATCTCCAGGAAGTCTCCGCTGAGAATGCTGCTCTCCAGCCGCTGAATGCGGAAGTTCTGCTTAGCGCCCTGGCTCCGCCTCAAGGCATGGCTCCCAGGCCGCCGATGACGGAAAATCCTGTTTTCACGGATCAGAACCTCAACCTGGCGCGGGAGCTTCAAAGCCGCGACAAGTTTCCCGAGGCGATTGCTCGTTACTGGTCTTACCTCGAGTCCCACCCCGGCTCGGTGCGCGCCCTTTATGAGCTGGGCGAGCTGCTGCTCAAAACAGATCAGCCGCAGGAAGCTGTACCGGTCTTCCGCCGAGTCCTCTTCATCGATGCCAAGAATCTAGGCGGCACTCTGGGACTCGCTGAATCCTTGGCGGCGACGGGGCAATATCGTGAGGCTCTGTTTCGCTATCAGCAAGCCTTAAAGGCCTCGCCCGGAAACTATGAAGCCGAGCAAGGCATGGCAAATGTCCTTCTCTGGACGGGTCGCTATTCCAATGCCAAACCCTTTTTTGAGGCGTTGGCTGCCGAAAATCCCCAAGACCCGGTGAACCAGCATGCGCTGCAATCCATCGCAAGCTCTGAAGAAGAAACGCGGCTGGCGTCGCTTCGGCCTGCGCCCGGATCACCGCCCGAAGAGTTCGTCCGGTATGACCGGTCATACCTCGCCCATCACCCAAAGGATCACGCTGCTTTAGTCGAACTCGCGGCCAACCAGGCGAAGCTGAAGGATTTTGCCGGCGCAATCTCCACTTACCGCCGGATCGTCAGCTTGTATCCTTCCGATCAAGATTCGGAATTCCACTTGGCGCAGGAATTGGCATGGACCAGACATTACTCGGAAGCTATTCAAATTTACCGGAGTCTCTTGCGGAAGTCTCCGCGCGATCCGGACTTGTTACGTAGCTTGGCGCGAGCCGATCTTTGGGCCAACCGTTTGCCGGAGGCTCTTCAACTTGATCAGAGTTTGCTCAAGCTGCGCCCCACCAATACGGAATTGCTGCTCCGGGTGGCTGATCTGGAAATGCGGCTCAAGGAATATCCCGAGGCGCGCGAAACCTATGCCACGCTGGCGGCGCTTCGGCCGGGGAATCGCAACGCCGAACTTGGACTTGCGGCGCTCGACGAAAAGCGAGGCGATTGGAAAGGAGCGAGGCGCGAATACCAAAATGTCCTTACTCGCCATCCTCACGATCTCGCCGCGCTCTATGGAGACGCGCGCCTTGCCTATTACCAAGGAGATTTTGAGGTGGCTCTCGATGAAACCGAACGGGTGCTCCGTGAACAACCCCGGAACGCGGATGCTCTGCTGCTTGCCGCCCGAATCGAAAATGCCAGGGGGAAAAGGCGGCAGGCGCGGGCCTTTGTTGCTCAAGCCAGCCAGATCGCTCCGGGAAACTCCGAAGTGGGTGAGATGCAGCAGAAATTGAGCCAAGAGGCGGCAGTCACCGTACACACCTCATCCACTTACGCCCGGGAAGTCGGACCCCTCACTGACTATTTCAGCCCGCAAGGGGTGTTCATATTCAGAATTCCGAACGAAGACCTCAATACATATTCGAACGCAGCCACGGTTAGTTTCCCTCTGTTTCCCCGCTCGCAATCCTCTATTTCATTTGCTTCAATGCCATCGAATAGTCCCCGCGGCGCACTGCAAGGGTCAGTGGCACCCTCCGAATTTCAATACCATCAATCAACCGATGTAACCTCTTTCCTCACCCTGCGCGGTGGAATCGGCTTTGAAAGGCTTGGACCCGGCCTGAACGTGACCTTGCCAAGCCAGAATCCTGGACTGCCGGGAAGATTTCTGTCCATCCCCGTAACCGAAGTCACGCCCGTCGCTTACGGAGGATTCACGGTCCGTCCCTCGCCTCAGCTTAGCCTTGACTTCGCCATCTCGCGCGACGGCGTTGCCTACACGCCTCTTTCCGTGCGTTTCGGCGTCATCCAGGTACGTAAACTGGCTGGACTCCGTTACAAGCCGGACCGCCGCGATCAGGTTCACATCACCTATTACCACGACACCTTCAACTCCAGCCTTTTTGACAACATCAGTAAGTTCAATAATGAAATCGTGACTCTCTCCCCCAACGGCGTGGACAAAGCCACCGGAGGAACACTCGATTATGACCGAAGCTTGATTCAGTCAAAAGCATTCTCACTTGACATGGGCTACTCCGGCCTTGCCTTCGGATACACCGGGCCCAACCGGGGAGTTTACATGGGCTTCTTCAATCCCACGTTTTACCAGCGCCATTTCGCCACAGCCAGCAGCAAAGGCCATATCTGGGGGCCGCTTTCCTACACTTTCGGGGCCGGTTACGGTCTCCAGCAGCTTGGCCAAAAGCAGCCCTTCATTGGCGCTTTCCAAGTCAATCCCAATTTGGGCATCCTCGTGAATCCTCGGCTCTCCATCACCCTGGGCTACGTCCACTACAATTTCGGCCAGTCTCTAGGACAATTGAGCGGCAACGCCATTCAAATCTCGACCGATTCAAAGTTCTGGTGACACGCGGATGCCAGGATAGTTTGCTGGGATGTGGGTTGCCGCGGTCAATCGGCCTTTGGTTGACCTTGGGTCCGTCCTGCACAGGAAAGCTCACCGGACGGGAAGGCGCCTTTCGTGGCTACGACCTCTTCGGCGAATTATCGGCGATCAGCCGATTTGCCCGGCGGATCTGGGGCGAAGGCGGCGCCCGACCCCGATTAATGCCAAGGCGGAAGCCACCAGCAGAAACGACGAAGGTTCCGGCGTGGTCTCATAAATAATGGTTGCCGTCCCGGAAGTGAGATTCATACCGACCTCGTTAACAGCAATGAGACCGCCTTCCGACCAGCCTTCGAAGTAGGCCGTTCCCATACCTACAATGTCGAGGGCGAACCACCCTTGTGTGCCAAATCCGTAGATTTGGCCGGACACCCATACGGGAACATTCGTAAAGCCGAAATACCCTGGAAGAATATCAAATGTCTCGTTTGAGCCGAATGAGACGGATCCGCCAAGGACGTTGGCAACGATGCCATTTAGGTAGCCACCACTGTACCCGGGAGCAGACCATGCAGCAACTGTAAGCCCCGGAGTGCAGATGGGGTCTCCTCCGCAAATTGGAAGAAAGTTTGGTGCGTCTGGGCTGGTCGAGTGAAGAAGGAGGGAGGGACCAGAGAAGCCGAAGCTAAACTCCTCGCCACTTGCGTAACCCGCAAAACCCTCGATGGGGATTGGGTCAGCTCGCGATGTGACACTGAACAATAGGAAGACTATGGGCAGAAGACTTATACCAAGTACGCGACCTAGCCGTTTCATGACGACCCCCTTTGCATGCCGGAAAGATCCCAAGCCGACAAGACGCCCTTGAACCGTAGCACCGCTCCTAATGGCTGCAAAGTCCCGGCTAAGTTATTAAGTGGGTGGTACATTGGAAGGTGGCAACCTTGACTGGCCCGGCAGTGGGTCAAGCTCGTATAGCGAGCGTGTATGGCCGCCAGCGGTCTTAATGATTCGACAGCCTGGGGGCGGCCGGGGTAAACTGAGCCGAATCATTTCCTGCGCCGAACTTGACGCGGCATTTTGGCCTGTGCTACAACTCTACTCTCTGTGCATGGGGCTTGGAGACAATCCAGGCTGCACTTCCTTTTACCGATATGACATCACTCGACGCGGTATAAGCCGCCTCGGACAGCACAAAAATCGTCTTCTGGATGGAGGCATTCGATGTACTTTGCCACAATTCTGCCGGTCAGCGCCCTGACGTTGACGGTCGCGGCGCTCCTGGCGCGCCAAATCCTGCGGCTGAACCAAAAAGCTCCCGGATTTCCGGCCATTTCAAACTCTTTCAAGGAAGCGGCGGCAACAGTTCTTCCGCAAATGCGAGCCCGGCTTGCCCGTGTCTGGTCCCAACGCCTGCGGACCGCCGGGACCATCGCCACCGGAGCGGCCCTGCTTCTGACCAGCGCCACCGCCACCTTTGCGAAGCCTCCCCAGGAAGTTGGCGGCGAGGCCAATCTGCAGCTTCCGGATTTCACTCAAGTTCAGTTCCTCGGCGTCGATGGCCACCGCTTGCTGATGTTCGGCATTTTGTTCTGCATCTTTGGACTGATCTTCGGCCTCACCATTTATGCCCGCCTGAAAAACCTGCCCGCTCACCCGTCGATGAAGGAAATGTCGCAGTTGATCTGGGAAACCTGCAAGACTTACCTGGTCAATCAGGGAAAGTTCCTTCTGCTGCTGTGGGTGTTTATCGCCATCATCATTGTGGTGTACTTCGGCGTGCTTCTGAAGTTTGACGCCATGCGGGTCAGCATCATTTTGGCCTTCAGTGTATTGGGCATTTCCGGCAGCTACGGGGTGGCCTGGTTCGGCATCCGCGTGAACACTTTCGCGAACTCCCGCACCGCCTTTGCCAGCCTGGGCGGCAAACCGTTTCCCCTTTACGAAATTCCGGTCCGGGCGGGCATGAGTATTGGCATGATGCTGATCAGTGTCGAGCTCTTGATGATGCTCATTATTCTGCTTTTCGTTCCGGGATCCTATGCGGGGCCGTGCTTCATCGGGTTCGCTATCGGCGAGTCGTTGGGCGCCGCCGCGCTCCGCATCGCCGGAGGCATCTTTACTAAGATTGCGGATATCGGCGCCGACCTTATGAAAATCGTCTTCAAGATCAAAGAAGATGATGCCCGCAATCCGGGCGTGATCGCGGACTGCACCGGAGACAACGCCGGGGATTCGGTTGGACCCAGCGCCGACGGCTTTGAGACTTACGGCGTGACCGGTGTGGCCCTGATCGCCTTCATCCTGCTGGGTGTGAAGAGCCCGGTCATCCAGGTGCAATTACTGGTGTGGATCTTCGTGATCCGCGTCGCCATGTTGGTGGCCGCAGCCGTCGCTTATTTTGTGAATGGGGCCATTGCCAAGGTCCGCTTCGGCAACGCCACCAAGATGAATTTTGAATCGCCGCTGACTTCGCTCGTGTGGCTTACCTCGCTTACCTCGATTGGCCTCACTTTTGCCATCTCCGCCATCACCATTCCCACCCTGGGCGGTGACCCCACGCTGTGGTGGAAACTCTCCACCATCGTCTCCTGTGGAACGCTGGCCGGCGCCATTATTCCGGAGTTGGTGAAAGTATTCACCTCCACCGAGTCGCGTCACGTGAAGGAAATCGTCAATTCGGCAAGAGAAGGCGGAGCGTCCCTCGGCATTCTGTCTGGCTTCGTGGCCGGCAATTACTCCAGCTTTTACCTGGGGCTGGCGATGGTGTTGCTGATGGCCCTCGGTTCCTGGGTGAGCGTGCCCGGCTTGGAACAAATCATGCTTGCCGCGCCAGTGTTTGCTTTTGGCCTCGTGGCTTTTGGCTTCCTCGGCATGGGTCCCGTCACCATCGCGGTCGATTCCTACGGCCCGGTCACCGACAACGCGCAATCCATCTATGAGCTTTCGCTGATCGAGCAGAATCCGACCATCAAGCAGGAAATGAAGAGGGATTATGGCGTGGACGTGAACTTTGAGCACGCCAAAGACATGCTGGAAGCCAACGATGGCGCGGGCAACACCTTCAAGGCCACCGCCAAGCCGGTGCTGATCGGCACGGCCGTGGTGGGCGCTACCACCATGATCTTCTCTATTATTATGGCGCTCACCCACGGCCTCACCCAGAACGTGGATAAGCTTTCACTGTTGCACGCGCCTTTCGTCCTGGGCCTGATCACCGGCGGAGCCATCATTTACTGGTTCACCGGCGCTTCAACCCAGGCCGTGACCACCGGCGCATACCGCGCGGTGGAGTTCATCAAAGCCAACATCCATCTGGAAGGCACAGAGAAAGCATCCGTCAGCGACAGCAAGAAGGTGGTGGCCATCTGCACGCAGTACGCGCAAAAAGGCATGTTGATCATCTTCATTGCGGTATTTTTTGCAACCTTGGGCTTTGCTTTCCTCGACCCGTTTTTCTTCATTGGTTATCTAATTTCCATTGCCACCTTCGGACTTTATCAGGCCATTTTTATGGCCAACGCGGGCGGCGCGTGGGACAACGCCAAGAAAATCGTCGAGGTCGAACTGAAACAGAAAGGCACGCCGCTGCACGACGCCACCGTCGTGGGTGACACCGTGGGCGACCCGTTCAAGGATACTTCCTCGGTGGCGTTGAACCCCATCATCAAGTTCACCACGCTCTTTGGCCTGTTGGCCGTGGAGCTCGCCGTGAGGCTGACCACCGAAACCGGAGGCGGCTTGACGCATATTCTCGCGGTATTGTTCTTCGCAGTGTCGTATTACTTCATCTACCAGTCGTTCTACGGAATGCGCATCCAGAGGTCCAGCGGCGCGGGAACACCGGTCTCCGGTGGTGCGGAGTAACCTCCATTATTCGCCGGCAAGACCGTCAAGGGCGGGGTTTCATTTTCAACCCCGCCGGGAGCCGGATCTTTACACACTTATCAGCTTCGCTCTGTCCCTTGTTCCTTCTGGTCAATACGCCCAGTAGGGACCTTGTCCGGCGGATGAAGTTTGACCTTCAATCCCGACAAATACGTTGCGGCCAAAAAAGAACGCCAAGCCCCAATCGAAGTCTCCGGGGCTGGGGCCGCCCAGATCGTTGAATGCGGAGTTAGCGCCTTGAAACAGCGTATTGGCATTGGCGATGCTGAAAGAGACCTGGCCCGAAGTACCGTTTTGGCCGGTGTTCATGGCCGTCAAGTTCTGAGTCGTAGCCGGGCAATAGAAACCCGAGTTTCCACCCGTGCACAAGGGTATCCCGGTGATTGACGAGGTCAGGAAAAAGAGGCCGTTCGACCCCGCATCAATATAACTGCTGGAGTAGCTTTTGTTGTTGAAGGTGGTCGTAAAATTACCCAGATCGTCCGTCGTGTAAACTTGGGCGCTGCCCAAAGCGTTGTCCGATTGCGTTCCGATGCCAAAGATCATCGACCCGGAGACGGTGGCCGATCCAGTATCCGGAACCGACGGGAGTGAGATCAGGAGGCCGTTATTATCCTGCGCAAACATCCAGACCGGGTTCTGAAGCTGGTTTCCAAGAGGAACTGAGGCCAACACGCAGCCCGAACTTGGACAGCTAAAATAGACCGTGGGCACGGTGGAGACGCTGCCCGCACAAGCACTGCCGCAATCCTGGCGGAAAACCCCAACTCCAATCAGGCCGTTGGCGCCAAGCGCGGCGACCGTGTCATCGTTGGCCCCGCCGCTGTTGCAAGCGTGGGGAACAACTGGGAAATGGGTGTCGCCGATGATCTGGATCGGAACTGAAGAAGCTTTCTCGCCCGCCATCTCCACGTCGGCAGACTCCACGGGTCCCCAAACGTAGGAGTTATCCGCGAACGTCACGCAATTGCCCAGCGGACTGCCGCTAGCGTCGTTCACCCCCGGCAGTGAGAGGCTGACCTGCGAAGCAAGCAGGCGAAGGCCCTCCGAGCCGGTATCGACTTGCACGTCCTGGATGGTTTGGCAGTTCGAACTCCCCGGCACGCAGATGGTCACGCTGGTAAAAAGAACATCGGCATCATTGTTTAGAGGCCCCAAATTCACTTGGACGGGTTGCGTGTTGTTCACCGCCGATCCCCCGCCGGAACCGCTCCCGCTGGAACTGGAGCTGCTTCCTCCACCGCAACTGGCGAGAGCTATCAATCCTGGAAGGAGAATAAAAACCAAACCGAATTGGCCAACCAAATCTCTTAAACCATTTTTTGTCTTCATTGGACAACCGCCGGCGTGAGATTACTGGGGAGAAGTCCAGGCACGTAAGCAATTCCGTGGAAAGCTCGAAGGTGTCCCCCGGATTCAACCACAACCTGATCTGTCTTCACTGCAACGGCGCGGTGACGGCGGGTGGCGGTCCCGGACGCTTTCTGAAACTCCGGGAAATAGGCGCCCAAAAGATCTGAGAGATCGGGCATGGCCGGCCCCTGCCACGAAACACCAAAAACCATCCCTGCCGGGGAAACGTACTCTTTTATCACAGTGCCGTCAGCGGCGGTGATTTGCTGCACGGAATACCCCTGGCGCTCGACGGCGCGAAGCTCTCCGCGCAGACGCGCCCGGTCAGACTGCACCGAGGTAACCCGCTGCCCCAGGACCGCCCATGCCGGCGCAGCTCCCAACAGCAGGCCCAACAAGACCGTTAGTATGGTTTTCATAGACCCTCGCTGTTCCAAACCCACCAGGATAACTACGTGGTCCGGCTTCCATACCGGGCCGCCACTGTTTGGACGCGATACCGTGCTAAAAAGTTGCAGGTTTGTAACTGATTGAATTTGTAAAATCTTCGCCGGTGCAAACGTCCTTTCTCAATGTATAGCCGGCGCGAAGACGGGTGTGACCTATCAAAAATGGCAGCACGATTGGGATGTCCCCCGGTATTTGCTCACGCATTTTTGCCGTCCTGCGCCGCACGATTCAAGACCTCGCGGAGCCGCCTCGCCACAATCAAGTCTTCGCCCGGTTGAAGCATCCAAACTCCCACAACGATCGTATTCTCATCTGAAGGCAAGCCCGAACTGACGGCCGTCATACCCGTCGCCGGATTCAACTCAATGCTGGGACTTCCGTGGCGTAACTCATCTGCAACCTGCGCGGGCGTAATCATTAGGCGCTTGGGATCATAGCGAACTAACAGATGAGGGACATGGTTCGCAACCGGAGGTACGTAGATCTGAGTTTGAATCGTCGTGATGCCTTTCAGGTTGTCCCTGATCCGTTCCGCGCGCCGCCGGAATTTCTTCTCCATTCCCTCGTCCGTTTGACTCAGGAACCAGTCTACCGCGGCAACCATGCCCACGATCTGCTCCTTCGCAACTTTCATTCCTCTTCCCACCGTGTCCGAGAATGGATTGTTGTTCTCTTGCGCCGCATCGATCAGGTGCTTTCTCCCCAGTAACAGGCCCGCATTCTGCGGCCCCCGCATCCCCTTGCCTCCAGAGAACGTTACCAGGTCAAAACCCATCTTTGTATAATTCCAAAGATTCGAGATGGGCGGAACATCGGCGGCCGCGTCGTTGAAGCATGGCACGCCGTGCTGGTGAGCCACCCGGATCCAGTCCTCTCGGCTGATCTTGCCGCCTTCGGCGGCGTTGAAGAAATGGGCCATGACCGTCCGGCGATTGAAGGCGGCCTGGTAATCCTGAAGGGTTTCAACTTCCACAAAGCGAATGCCGCAATTCCGCAAGGCGTGATCGTAATCGTACCGGTGGGCCTTCTGGATCAGGACTTCGTCCTTGAGTTCATTGAGATCGGTGGGAATCGATTCAATCGCCTTCTGGTTACCCACCGTGACACACGCGGCGGTCCCCAGAGTCAGCGCGGAGGCTGCGCCTGCGGTCACCAATGCGCCTTCGCAATGTAATCGCCGGGCAAGATACTCACCCGAGGCCTTTTGCAGATCGAGAAGCCGCACCGGATACCGGGCCGCGATCGCAGTGGCAGCCTGGACCGAGGGAGGCATGATGGAGGCGGTCAGGATCGTGTACGTCCCTGCCGCATTGATGATCTTGGCCACGCCGAGTTTGTCGTAATAATCCACTGGCGCTTCACGCCGGCCTTTCGAATCCGGCGCGGCATCGAGAGCCTCCGATGCTCTTTCCAGCCCGAGCGCCGTGAGGATGCCGCTTCCCCATCGGAAAAACCCTCGACGCGTAACGAAGTTGTCCATAATGACCCCCGATTCAGGTTCGGCGCTCAGCCCAAAACTGCCCGCTGTAATGGCGTGTCTTGTATATGTCCAAAAGAGCGGCCATAAGGAGCGCCTCTACAGGATACTTGATTTCCTCACTGCAAACCGTTCCGGAACAGCTCCTGATCAGAATTCTTCACATGCTGGTGAACGCTATTGAAACGGGCCAGGGCGGCTCGAGCGCCCGCATCATCGCCCAGCCGCCTTCGAAGCTGGGCCAAAGCATAGTATGGCTCAGCGAGCGAGGGATCATCCTGTGTTGCCTGCTGTAGCGTTCCGAGCGCTTCGCGCAGCTTTCCCGAATCGGTCAGCGCCTGGCCCAGACGGTATTCGGCAAGCGCGAAGCGAGGATGGCAACGGATGGCAGCCTGCAATTGGATTGCAGCGTCATCGGGCCGATGCATCCGCAAGAGAGTCGCGCCGTAGAAATAGGAAGCCAGTGCATTACAGCCCGATTCAAGCTGCGGCAAGCGGGCAAAGTAATTCACAGCCCCTTCATAATTCCCGGTTTGAGATTGCAAGACTGCCATCAGCAGGACGGGGCGAGGGTCTTTTACGCCGTCTTTTTGAAGAATCGGTGTTAAGGCGTCGATGGCAATGGTGGTGCGGCCCAGCATGTAGTTGACGACGGCTTTCTGATACTGGAATTCCATGACCCTGGGAAATTTTTGTGCGGCCTCTCCGGCCGCCGCTTCCGCCTTACTCAGGTGATTTGCCAACACTTCGGCCCAGATCATCTCTTGCCAGGCTTCTTCATTTTGCGGGATTTGAACGGTGACCTCACGGAACGATTGGCTGGCCTCGTCGTACTTTCGTAAGGCCAGGAGTGTTTTGCCCCGGGCGTAGAGATAGAGAGGCCCACGCGCGTTGGCGGGGACGCCATCAAGGAGCGCCAAGGCCCGGTCCGCCTTGCCCCGAGCGGTCCAAATCCCGGCTAATGCGGCGTAAGCCAAGGACCCGGTGGGATCATTTTGGATCGCGGACTGCCACAGCATTTCCAGGGTTGGCGTCTGCTTGGCTCCGGCCAGCACATTGGCCAGTGCCTTTAGCAGCTCGGGGTCATGATAATCCGCGGTGGGCAGGGCGGAGACCAAAGCGGAAAGCTTCTGAAATTGGGCAGCGCCAGCATCGGCACGGGCCAAGTTCACCAAAATGTCACCGGATTGCGGAGACTTCTGGTGTAGGTCCTCCAGAATAGGAATTGCTGCGGCAAAGTGGCGATCCCTGAGCAGCAAAACGGCATAATCAAAGGCATAATCGCCATTGGCAGGATCGTATTCATGAGCTTGGCGAAGATTGATCCGGGCGTCTTTGAAGTCTTGCCGCCGCGCCAGAGTCAACCCCAAGAGCGCGTGAGCTTGACCTGACCGGGGAGCGAGCTGGATGGCCTTCTCCAGCGCGTGTTGTGCCCGGTCGAGCTGGCCATTGCGGTAAGCCGCCGCGCCTTCTGCCAGAAGCGAGGCCACATCGGGGGGTGGTCCCGGCAGGTTCGCCGCCTTCCGCGACTGGCCACCCATGCCCGGGGGCGCGGCCCACAAGAACAAGGCGGCGATGAGAACGATTGCCGGATTCACGGCTTGGGTCCGCATTGAATGTCAAAACTGGTCCCTGGGCTTGATTATCGCGCCTAATGTTGGGTATTTGGAAGACGTTCGGTGACGTTTCATATAAATAGCTTTTATCAGTATGTTAGCAAGCCATTGAGTCCCAATAAGGCGCCTTGCAAAGCTCAAGGCCGGCTCCCTGCGCGGCGCCTGTGAGCATATGCCAAGTAGGGGACAAACCCACGGACCCCAACCCGCAGGCGATAGACTGATGTGGTCGCGGTAATATACAAAGTGCGGTAGTCCTTGTCCCCCCAAGCCAAGTTGGCGGGCTGCTCCGGGATTACGATGGTTCCCAAGTGGCGGCCTTGCGCGTCCCACACCCAAATCCCTTTGGGCCCGACCACGAACAGGTCTCCACGCAAGTCAACCTTCATTCCGTCCGGGACGCCATCACCTGTGCCCGCTTTTTCATCTCCGAATACGCGTCCGCCGGACAGCGTCCCATCCGCATTAAAGGTATAGACCCGAATGTTACGCTGATCGCTGTCATCAACATAGAAGCGCTTGCCATCCGGAGAGAAGGCGAGGCCGTTTGGCTGTGTCAGGTCCTTGGTCTCCAACCGGACTTTACCGTGGGAATCAAGCCGGTAAACCCCTTGAAAGGGGATTTCCTGCTTTTGTCCTTTGGGCAAATCGAGCGTGGGATCTGTAAAATAGATCGCCCGGTCCGGTCCCAGCAGCACATCGTTCGGGCTGTTAAACCTTTTCCCCTCGAAACGGCCGGCGAGAATGGCATATTGGCCGGAGGGGCTGACGCGAATGATAGCGCGCAGGACACTGGCGCAATCGAGAAGGTTCAAGCCCAGGTCATAAGTGTTGCCGTCAGGGTCACCCAGGCCGACAACCGCTTCCTTGCGGCCATCCGGATAAACACGATAGATTTTGTTCTGGACTTCATCACTAACATAGAGAAAATTCTTCCGGTCCCACACCGGCCCTTCTGTAAACCCAAAGCCAGTGGCGATCCGTGTGAGCTTCGCATGGCGCGGAACAAGATTCCAGAATTGCGGCAAGAGCGCCTGAAGCTTGAATTGCCAGGGCGGTGGAGCTGCCGGCTCAAGAGCAGCGGCGAAACAAAGGACGAGTCCCAAAGCGGCGCCACAAGCTAAGGGTTTGGACCTTTTACGAACCATCACGGATCGCCTCCTGAAATTCCGGGTTCTCCCTGCGCCAGTCCCGTCTTGCTGCTGGCCACGGCTTGCTCGGTTTCGTTCCTCTGATTATTTTTCTCATCCTTCTTTTTCAATTACTTGCGTCTTCGCTGTTCTCCGCGTAAGGCGTCAATCTCCAGTTCAATTTCCGTCTATTCGGAAGCTCGATCTTTTATTTTCAATGACATGTCTTGCTTGCCTCGCCAATTTTTAACATCTTTCCTCGTTTCGCCCGCGGTCACTGAGAATCAAGATCTTGTTTCGATCAACCGCTGGCTCTGGTTCGTTTTTTAGGAACGTTTTTGCCATCCTGTATTTTCAATGTGTTACAGGACCATTCTTTTGCGAATGGGATGCTCATTTCCGGTTCGTTTTGTTATTTTTAATGTTGCTTTCTTCTGCGCGGTACGCTATCTGTGGTGCCGGCACCTTGGACATAGTTGTAGATTCCCGCTTGCACGGGAATGACGGTCTGCTGAAAATGACGGTCTCCCAAGACCACCTACCAGAATGTTGAGCATGGTATGACTCATACCCGGTCAGATTATGGACATCAACGCGCAGCGAATATTTACTGTATAGTACACTATACATCCACCGCTGTCAAGCTAATTCAGGGGTAGTGGGTCAGTTTGCTGTAGCGGCGCTCGGAGAGCGCCGCTACGTGGAGTTTCTACATTTCCGGAATCTGTGAGTATCAGCCAAGCCTCTAGTGCTGTCATCCTGAGCGGAGCGAAGGATCACTGTATTTGATCTTTTGCCCGGCAGCGAACTGGACAATCTTCGTGGAGTTTACCCTGAGCCAAATGCCGGGATTCTTCGCGGAGTTTACCCTGAGCGGAAATACCGGGATTCTTCGCTTCGCTCAGAATGACAAGCTGGCCGACAAAATGTAGAAACTCGAGATAGCGGCGCTCCCTGTCAGGGCAAGCTCGGAGCGCCGCTACAGCAAACTGCGTCACTACCAATTCGGGCGGTTTCCCTCAGATTTTTTGGTCTCGCTTGTCTCACCCGTCTCAGCAAGAAAGCTGATTAAATCGTCGATCTCGCTGGCGCTGAGCTTGGAAGTGTAATCGGAGGGCATCAGGGACCGGGGCACGTGATGCAGAGCCGCCAAATTGGACTTCATGAGCAGATGAAAAGCGCCGTCCGCAGTCTGCAATTGCACTGAGAAGTTGTCCTCGTTGCGCGCGATGCCGGTGAGCTTTTGTCCATCGCGAGTAACAGCCACCACGGTGTCCTGCCGGGGACTCAGATTTTTGTAAGGATTGACAATGGCTTCTCTCATCTCCTGGGGCGAATGCGTGCGGGAATATTCCGTTAAGTCCGCCCCCAGGAATCCTCCTTTTCCATGAACCATGTGGCAACTCGAACATTGGGCGCGGCCAAAAAAGAGCTGCATCCCCTGCGAAGGATTCCCCCGGACGGCCGCCGTGGACTGTTTTCCCTGGAGAATGAGGAGGTAATCCACCACAGCCTTGATGCCGGCTGGCCCAAGGTTATTGAAGCCAGGCATGCCGTGGGAAGGAATGCCGTTAGCAACGATGAGCTCGAGATCAGCCTCCGAAAAGGCTTGGACGATGGGGCTGGTGGCGATGTCCGGCGCATGCTCGCCGCCCCGGCCATCCAGTCCATGGCAGACGGCGCAGGCGGAAACGAAGGTCTGCTCGCCTAGGCTGGGATGGCCTCGGGCCGACAACCCCTCCGCGGCCCACACACCCAAGACTGAGACAGCCAGGGCCAGCCGGGGAAGCCACGCCCCCGCTCCATGCACCCGATCTTCGAAGCCGGGCCAGGGGCGCCCAGCCAGCAGGCTAGGGGGGACGGTACGCGCCCGGCGCAAAGGCGTGTCGCGCCCCAAGTCGCACCGGAGCCGCGCAGGGTGGCCGTTAGGAACCTCTCGCGAATTGGACTTGACAGACCGCATATGGCTGTGATAAGCATCCTTCATGGCGTGGTCCGGGGTCGTCGGCAAGGGCACCCCGGCAGTGCTGCCACCGCAGAAGGAGGGCCGGGACATGACAGTGGTCGCGAAGCTCGAGGCCGCTTCGAGCGTTGCACTGGCCCTCGCCGGGATTGTGGTTGCCTTCGTCGTGGTGAGACCGTACCTCTCTCGCGCACCCAACATCTCCAAGCCCGTCCCCGGCGAACGGGTCCAGGTACCACAAGGCGTCGCACTTGCGGAAGCAGGCCGCACCCTCGTCCTAGCCCTGCGCGTGGGCTGCCGCTTCTGCGAGGAGAGCCTCCCATTTTATGAAAGGCTGGCGAGGGAGTGCGCCTCCTCCGGGGGCGGTAGGATGGTGGCCGTATTTCCTGACGGTGCTGAGAGCGTGGGCCGCTTCGCGCGCTCGTCAGGGCTCCCTTTCGCTAGCTTCGCCGGGGTCTCCCTTGCCTCCCTGCACGTCTCGGGGACCCCAACGCTGCTGCTCATCGGCGGACACGACACCGTCGTTAACTCCTGGGAGGGCGTGCTTACGCCCGAGCAGGAGCTGGACGTGGCGCGTGGCCTGGGTTGCCTGCGCACTAACGCCCCCGCGGCTGAGGCCGGGACGGGCGCTACCACCTTCAGATGAGGAGGATAAGACATGAGGACGCTTCGCTTGCTTAGAAACCTGGGTGCCTTGGCCATCCTGCTAGGCGGACTCGTGTCGCCGCCCCGCCGGGGGCTGGCGACCAACAGTTGCCCCACCGTATCCTGCTACAAGTTCATAGATGAGGGCTGCTGCAACATCGGCACGACCACCTATAGGCTGGGCTATGACATTAAGCTCAACAGGCTCTGCTACGAGGCCGGTTCCGGCGGCAGTTGCGGGTCCAATCAGTGAACTCCCGAGCCAGCACTGGTGTCGTCCGGGACGCGCGCCAGCGGAGGCGGAGGAGAGCCCCCTTCTCTCGACCGCCGCGGGGCCACCAGCCGCGCCCGAGGGACGCCTCCTGGCGTCAGAACAGGAACTTCAAAGCCAATTGCACAATACGAGGTGGATTTGCATTGGTTATCAGCCCAAAGGCTGTGTTGTTAATGTTTCCAGTCGCGGGCGTGGCATAGAACTGCGCGTGGTTAAACACGTTGAAAGCCTCCAGGCGGAACTCCAATGTCTTTGATTCAGTAAGATTGAAGTTCTTGAGCAGCGCCATGTCAAAATTGTTCAATCCAGGCCCGTGAAAGAAGGCAGGGTTGGAGTTTCCCACCGAGCCCAAGGGTTCCTGACTGAACAGAGAAGTGTTGAAATAGGTCTGGCCGTGCCGTGGATTGGTGTTGTTCAAAATCGGTCCGGGCGAAACGTTCGGCACATCAACGCCCCCCGTTCCTAGCAAGGAGCGATCATTCGATTCCGACAAGAACACCGGCAGGCCCGTCGCAAAGGTGGTGATTCCCGTGATTTCCCAACCCTTCACCAAGCGGTTTCCCAGTTTGGTGTTGGCAAAAGCGAGTTTGTCAAAAGGAGAGACGCTATAGCTCGCTACGAAATTATGGGTGAGGTCGAAGGCGCAAAGCGCCGTACTGGCGTTGAAGTTCAGCGGGTTAATGGCCGCTTCGAGGCCCGAGGCGTTACTGAGGCACTTGCTGTAGGTGTATCCCACCAGGAAAGACGAACTCTCGCCGGTATGACGCAGGCTGATCTGCAACGAATTATAGTTGGAGTTGGCCATTTCATCCAAGTAGGCGTTGCTCCCGAAAAGCGGACCCAAGGGCGCACGGGTGCTGTTAACAATTTGGCCGGAAGGCCTTTGATAGACTCCGTTTTCACCAAACGGGCCGCACGTTGGTGTTCCCGGGAAGACCTGATTGGGCTGGCTCAAACCAAGACACAGGGCTTGGTTGCCAGGATTGGCCTCCAGCGAAGCGATGAGGTCATGTCCCTGGTCCCCCACATAGCTCATGCTCAGCAAAGTGTCCAGTCCTAACTGGCGCTGCAGGGAGAATTCGTAATTATCCGAATAAGGAAGCTGGTTCTTATGGAAAAAGCCGGGAGAGCCGGAGATGGGCTCGACCCCCGCCCAGTTGAAAGTGGTATCAGGATGGCTGGGTGACGAATTCGCCGGCGGAAAGATGAAGGGGAACCGCTGGCCCTCGCTGTTGCCCGTTCCCCGGTCGATGTAGGGTGTGGCAAAGAGGGGAGGCACCGGACTGACATAGAACAAACCGTAAGGCGAGTCACCAACTTCGATGAATTGGGTCAAGTCCTCGACGGAGGTGTAGAAGATTCCGTAACCCATGCGGATACTGGTTTTGCCGGGCCCACCAAACAACTTCCCGAGCACCCCTCCCTCTATACTTGGCGAATACGCCAAGCCAAGGCGCGGAGAGAACGCATCGTACTTTGTGGGGGCCAGAGTTGGCGGAATTCCGGGATCGCCCGGGACCAGCCAGCCCTTGGGCGCGCCAGGAAATACCACGGATTGCTCGCCGGGAACAATCGTCTCGGTTTTGTTTTGCGTGTCATACCAAGGCTGGCTGAACTCCCATCGCAAGCCATAGTTCAAAGTCAAATCAGGCTTGGCCCGCCAACTATCCTGAGTGAATAGGCCCATGTATTTGCTGCGCGAGTCGAGGAATTGGCGGCTGGATTGAATGAAAGAGGACGGGGCGCCGATGAGAAAGTCGGCGAAGTCCAGGCCCGTTTCACTACCGCTGAAGCCAAAGACACCATTCTCCGCGTAGATGTTACGCTCATTGATCTGGTCATAGTGGAATTCACCGCCGAACTTCACGCTATGCGTGCCGATGATCTTTGTAAAGTTATCGAGCCATTCAAAAGTGTTGTTGTACTGCCCGGTGGTGCCGTCGGGAAGTCCAAAATTGAAATTGTTGAACTGCATGAGCGGTACGCCCTGCAATTGCGGCACAATCGGCCCGATGCCGCCCGGCGTGGTGAAGCTCCCGGAGAAACCGAGAGAGCTCAAGGTGGGACCAACGCCCCCCACGGGTTGAGCGAAAATATTGGCGTCCCGCATATAGCTGAAGTGAAATTCATTAACCGCCGTGGGACCAATGGACTTGGTGTCGCCCAGGTCCAGCAATTGAGATCGGCCGGGGGTGATGGCGTTAAATCCGGTAAATTCGGGAGCATTATGATACGGATTGTTGAAGTTGGAATTATCCATGAAGTAATAAGCGGAAAGCATGCCGTAGCGGCTGTTGCCATCCACGCGGATTGCACCTTTGTCATCCCGCACCCTCTGGTCAGCGGCGGCGGTGGAGAAGAAGTTTCCCGGGAGATTGGGCAGAGAAATATATTTCATCAGGGGGACAACGGGAGAGGCCCAAGCCCTTTGCGGGATGACAGCGTTAGGAAACACGCATTGCGCCGGGGTTGTACAGCCTGAAGTGTAATACGGCTCGCCCGGAGTGACCGGATATCCCAGCTTGCCCGCAAGGCTATTGGCCCAGTAAGAACCATTCACGGAACCTGTCAGGGAGCTTGCCTGGTCGGAGAGGTCTCCAAGCCGGTCCTGTGGCGAAGGCACGGGAATCAGCCCCGTGTCGACTCCTTGAATTTCACGAGTCCCCTGGTAGTCCACGAAGAAGAATGCCTTGTCGCGCTTGATGGGCCCCCCGAAGGTGCCGCCGAACTGGTTCTGATTGAAGGTGCCGATGGTGGGAGAGTAAAAATTGCGGGAGTCAAAGCTGGTGTTGCGCACGAAATCGAAAGCATCACCGTGAAACTGGTTGGCTCCGGACTTGGTGGCGACGTTCACCTGGCCGCCGCTGTAATTGCCATATTCAGCGTCAAAGTTGTTGGTAATGATGCGGAATTCAGCAATGGAATCGAGGTTGGGGATGACCGCAGCGCCGTTGTTGCGCCCCTCTTCAACGTTCGCGCCGTTCACCATAAATCCATTGGCGGCTTCCCGCTCTCCATTCACAGACTGGTTTCCGGCATCCACAATGTTGCCGGAGGCAGGCCGGTCCCCTCCTATCGTCACGTTGGAGTAGGGTGACACGCCGGGTTGTAGCGACAACAGATTGGTGAAGCTCCGTCCGTTCAAAGGGACCGCTGTTATCTGCGTACCTCCGATGACCTCTCCCATTTGCGTGCTTTGTGTTTCGACGTGAACTGCGGCGCTGGAAACGGATATTTCCTGGGTCACGGCGCCAACCGCTAGACTCGCGTCCACACGGAGCGCCGAGTTGGCATTGATGATTAAGCCGGTTTGACGGTAATGTTTGAAGCCGGGTTGCTGGACGTCAATCTCATAGCTGCCAATGGGCAGGGCCGGAAAGCTGTAAAATCCTTTGCCGTCCGTCACGACGGTCTGCCGGATTCCAGTCTGGGTGTTAAGCGCCACCACCTTCACGCCGGGAATCACCGCTCCGCTTGGGTCCTTTACCACGCCAGAAATGCTCCCAGTGATGCCGGCCCACGCTGTCAGCGCTCCAAAAATCACGGCAATGGCCAATCCGTGCAAGGTCTTGCAATTTAGAGACATCCCCTCACCTCCCTGGTACGTTGATCTACTCCGAACCGCCTTTCGACAAAAGTTAATCGAGTACTGTTATTTTCATGTGATGAAAATAACACTTATATTTTCGAAACTCTTTACTTGACGTGGTATATTCTGCTTTCGAGTGAATGTCAACAATTTTTTAGGATTATTAATTAATTGAATCGCAAGCAAGTTTTATTATTACGCAAGGATTGAGTCGTTAAACCCTTACGCATGAACTCAGGTCAAGGAGCATGTATGCGGAGGCTTCTTCTTTGTTCCACATTTTTATTGTTCGCAGCGTGTCCGGTATTGCCGGCCAGCTCCAAGCCATACCAAGGCAAAACCCTTGTTGTTGTGACCTGCCACGCCGATGACTTCTCCATCTTTGCGGGCGGTAGCATTGCAACCTTGATTGCTCAGGGTTACAGGGCCTACCTGGTGCGCGTCACCGATGACGAGAAGGACGGGCTGATAGATCCACCTCACGTTGCGGCAATCAACGACCGGCAAGTAAGAGATGTAGCGAAGACTATCGGAATCCAGGCGATCTATTCGTTGAACTTCAAGAATGATGAGCTGCAACGCGTTCCCGAGACACTGATACGGGATCGCATCCTGTATTTCATCAGAAAACTTCACGCGGACACCATCTTTACGTTTGATCCCTACGCCCGTTACGGTGAGGAGAATCCGGACCATTTGGTTACCGCGCGGGCTGCGGAGGACGCCGCGCGGCATGCGTGGAACCCGCAGTACTGTCCATTACAACTCCGGCATGGCTTGCACACCCAGTTGGTTTTGGACGGCTACTATTGGGCGAGGGGGCCCATCGAAGTGAATAAGGTGTTCGATACAGCGCGGACTGAGAACATTAAAATTGCCGCTCTAAACCAGCAACTGAACATGCTCCGCGCTCCCGGCCAAGTTGAGGAAGTCCGCAAGGCTGATCAGGCCATCGGAGCGATATATGGATACCGTACTGCTGAGATCTGTCACCACATCTGGTATCTCGCTCCTACCGCAGGGAACCATCCTTCCGCGGACGCCGTAATGCACCCTCCGCTGAACAAAGGAAGGCCGGGAGCCACTCGATGAAATCTTTTGCGTCAGCGCTGTTGATGGCTATGTTCGTTTCCTGCATCCCGGCGGTCCGTGCAAGCGAGCCCTCATTTCAAGGCAAAGTCGTTGTTGTGGTTTCTCCCCATTCAACGGACTACCTGGAGGGAGCCGGAGGGATCATCGCCAAGATGATTCAGGAGGGAGCAACGGTCTACCTGATCCGGGTCACCAACGACGAAAAGCATGGTTACGCCATGCCGGTTAACGAGGTCCGGGTGCGGAGCTACGATGAAGCACAGCGGGCGGCGGCGATCATGGGCTTCAAGCAGGTTATTGACCTCAACCTGAAGGATGGCGAGGTGACGGATGTTCAGGAACCTGAACTTCGCGGAAGGTTGTCGGCGATTTACAGGAAGCTTGCACCGACAACGTTGGTGACTGCGGATCCTTGGGCGCTCTATGATCCAGACCTTGATGATCAAAGGGTGGCGAGAGCTGCGGTTGATGCCTGCTGGAATGCGAGTAGTACAACTTTTTATCCAGAATTGCCAATGATTGAAGGTCCCACCCGGTTTCAGAACATTTACGACCGGTACTTCTGGACGACAAATGGTGGAGTGCATCCTGAAAACCAATATTTCGATGTGACCGGTACTCTCCAAAAGGAGTTCGAAGCTCTGGAGGCGATGCCGACAATTGTCAGTGCAGAAATCGCGCTTGAGCGGGTGCGCCACGCCAGGCAAAACTACCGGTCAAGGCCGCCAGAAGATGCAACGGCAATTCGTAATTATCTGGAGCAACGGTACGGAAGCCCTGCTGAAAAGTTGGGCCGCGGTAACGGCGTGAAATATGCTCAGAGAATTTATCACTATGAAGGAGGAGCCGACACGGCACAGTTCATCCGATCGCTTGAGCAGGAAAAAAATGGTGGCCATCCCCCGAAAGCGCGCCCTGCCCTCTTACACTTTGAAAAAGGAGAAGGCCGAGTGGTTCTGATGGTGGGTCAGGATTTTCCTGCGCTCATTCAGCACGCGGGTGGGACCGCAGTGCTGCTCAGCCAGTCCGGATTCAAAGTGGACGCGGTGATCATCACCAATCAGGACAAGGATGGGAATGGCGCTTCGGCCGCCGCGAACGCTTTTGGCAACCAGGCCGATGACAAGAGTGCAGCAGAAATTCTTGGTATCCGGCGCATCTTTAATCTCGGTTTTGAGCAAGGGCGGATCGCCGACACGCCGCCGACTGTTGTCCGCGACAGCTTGCTCTGGATTCTGCGCTCGGAAAATCCCGAAATGGTCATTCTCCCTGATCCGTGGATTCGCTACACAGATCGGGAGGAAGTCCTCATCGGACGAATTGCAGCGGATGCTGTCTACCGCATGACAAGCCTCGCGATGGCGCCGGAACAGCAAGACTTGGCAAAGGACGCCAAGCCTGTCTCCAGGATTCTCTACTGGGAAGACGGTCCTGCCTCATCGAGAAGCGTTACGGCCAACGTTGCCGTAGATGTCTCAGGCATCGAATTGAAAAAAGAGGGAGCGATAGCCCGGCTGCATGCGTGGCTCAGTCTTGAAGAATTGCTCTCCCCGGAATTGAGCGCGGCGAAGGGACAGGGATCTTCCGGCTCCCTCCGGGATTCCGCGTTACACACCCTCGTAAACCAAGGTTTCACCACTTCAGACAAAGATGAGGGCAAAATTGTGGGAGTTGGGTATGCAGAGGAATTCCATCAGATCATGCAAGCACAACAGTAATCTGAAAAGCCTCACGGCCGGAAATTTCCTTCGTCAGGCTACTGGTTTGGTAGCATGACGCCGGGTTGGGCGCGATCCGGCGCCAACTGTGGAAGATGGAAGACAACGCCTCCATGCGTCTCGCAGGACGCTGGCCTTGGTGACATCGCAGTAAACCAGCTCTGCCGCGGGTTGTGTCTGGTGCTGTGATGCACCCGCGGCAAGCCCGGCTTGAGGACTACTGGCGATCTTTCATTTCCTGGCAGCGATGGCCGAGATTTCAATTTTCGCCCCGTTGACCAGGGCTGCTACTTGAACGGTCGTCCGGGTAGGCTTGGGATCGGGGAAAAAAGTGGTGTACACCTTATTCATCGCCGCAAAGTCATGGATGTCCGAGAGATACACATTCACCGCCGCAACGTCGCTCATCTTGAAGCCCCCTTTGGTAACCACACGCCGGATGTTTTCCAACGCCGCGCGCGTCTGGCCGCTGATTCCTGCTTCCAGCTTGCCGCTGCTGCCCGTTCCCTGCTGCCCGGCTACATACAGGGTGTTACCCACCCGAATGCCATCGCTGAATGGAAGTGGCCCGTGCGCTGCCGCAAGATTCACGGCCCGTTTCGCTTGCGCAAGGCAGGGCGGCGGGCCAACCGCAACCATCATCAGGCCCAGCGCCGCGCAGACCGCGAGGCGCCTCAAGGATTCACAGTTTGTCATTTTTATCTTCTCCTTTATTTTGAAATGCACACCCGAATCCGCCTTTTTTGCCATATTGAAATGGGAAGGCTTCGACTCTTCCTCGCGCTTAGAATCGCACGCTCCAAAATCTTTTCAGCAACCTGTCCACTTTTGAAGGTGGAAAGCCAAGCCTGTACATATATAAACCAGGAGGAACGCGCGAACAAATTGTTTTCGCCACGCCGCGCAGGAGAACGGGTCACAGATTTTCTTGCATCTTCCAAAGTTTCATCAGATAATCCCCGTTTTCATTCGGATAGCAAAAGGGCTGGCAAGATGGACCGATCGAAATCGAAGGCAAGAACCGGCACTCGGGCGTATAACATCACCGCTCTGCAGCGAGGCTTGTCGCTTCTCAAGCTATTTTCCAAAGCGGAAAAGGGCCTCACGGCGTCGCAAGTGGTCAAACTCTGTGATTTACCGGTCAGTACCGTCCATCGATTCCTGGTGAATCTTCAATCCTCCGGTTTTCTAACTCATGACACTGCCAACGGATACCAACTCGGGATCGCTTGCGTCACTCTAGGCCAATCCGCGTTGAGTCAACTTGATGTCCGCCGTTTGAGCATGCCTCACCTCCAGGAGTTGAATCGCCAGACGAGGGAGACCATCCATCTGACGGTGCGCCATGACTTGACGGCAGTCTATGTGGAGAAGCTCGATTCCCCGGAGCCGCTTTGTATCCGCTCACGGATTGGGAAAGGCGTGCCGCTCCATTCAACGGCAGTGGGGAAAGTGCTTTTGGCCTACCTTCCCCCCGCAGAACAAGCGAAGATTCTCGCGCAGCTTGACCTCCGGCGTTACACTCCCAATACGGTGGGAAGCCTCCAGGAACTTGAAACGCAGATACGGCGCGTGCGCAGATTCGGCTACGCCACGGACCTCGAAGAGAATGAGGTCCACATCCGCTGCATCGCGGCGCCCCTCTGGGACCACACCGGGGCCGTGAATGCCAGTCTCAGTATTACCGCGCCGGCCGTGCGCTTGGGGATGACCCGCCTCCGGCAGCTTGTGCCATTGATCATAGAAACCGGAATGAAGATTTCAGCGGGATTAGGCTATGACAGGCCGCGATGCAGATTCGGAATAACGGAACGAAAAACACCCGCGGCCTGAGGCCTTACGTTTCATCGAATGATTGACCGGAAGGGACAGGTAAGAGATTTACCGGAATTCTGGAACAGAGATCCCTGGGAGCCCTTTCAAAACATGAGATCTGTCGCGCTTTCCATTTGGGTTCTGATGGCCGGTTTCTATGTTTCCATGAGCTGGGGGCAATCCAGCAAAGTCTTGCCTCCTCCGTGTCAAGTTGAGGCTACAAAGTTCGATGGTTGGAATGCTGAGCAGATGTCCAATGAGTGGGTTCGTCTCACATTGGTTCCCCAGCTTGGCGGACGGTTGATGCAGGTTACTTTCGCGGGGCATCCTTATCTGTTCGTGAATCCTGAATATGAAGGGAAAGACATACCCCCGGCGCAAGGCGAGCCGCTGGGCCGATGGTTCAACTACGGCGGCGATAAAATCTGGCCCATGCCGGAAGGCAGAAAGGATGAACAACACTGGGCGGGACCTTTATCCGGTCCATTGGACGATGGCGTTTACAAGCTTCGCGTCTTGTCGCAGGGCGATCGTTGTGCAGTGCGCCTTGTAGGACCGCCGGACGACCGGACCGGATTGCAGTACACGCGCGAAATCAGTTTGGGACGTAACTCTCCGCAGATTCGTTTCCATGCGGTGATGAAAAACATCGCAGGATATCCCATTCAGTGGTCGGTCCAGTCGGTGACCCAATATGACCTCTCCGACGCTCAGCATCCCGCGCAGTACAACCACGATTTCTGGGCCTTCACTCCGGCAAACCCGCATAGCGTCTACCTTAACCAATTTCACGTCCGCGATGGCCTGGCGGGGGATCCGTCCTTCTCAATAAAAACCGGCCTGTTCACGCTTCACTGGCTCTACCTGCAGAGCGAAGTGTGGATTGATTCTCCGGGCGGATGGGTGGCGGCGGTGGACGGTTCCACCCACTACGCCATGGTCGAGCGGTTTCACTACGACGCTGGTGGAGATTATCCCGGCAAGGCCACGGTTATTTTTTACAAGAATGGGCCCGTGCCCGGCTTCGACAAACAGGGAATGCCCACTGTGCCCAGCGCCAATTACCAGGATACTCCCTACTATATGGAAGCTGAGATCAACAGTCCCGTGGTGGCGCTGAATCCAGGTGACACCTATGCGATGGACACAGAATGGTACCCAACGCGGATGACCACTAACCTGAGCGGTGTGACTTATGCCGGGGCGGTGGGCGAACCCCTGATTGCCACTGCTGCGCCCAACGGCCTGCGGCTCTCGGGATCATTTGGCGTCTTTTTTGCCGGACGTTTGGTGGCACGCCTTTTTGACAAGCAGGGTGTAAACCTGGAAGTTGTGCCGGTGGAGGCGGTGAGTCCTTTGAATTTCGTGCGCTTGAATCAACAGATTGCGGCGCCGCCCGCAACGGCGCGAGTTTCCCTGCACCTGGAGGACGATCAGGGCCGTGATCGAGGGCCACTGGGTGAAGCGTGGGTCCAGCAGACCGGGAAGGGTTCATAACTCCATGCGCGCTGGGCGTGATCTGCGGACAATTTGCCTGCTCACAGCCGCAACATGCTTCGCCGCGATAGCGGCGGGCCAGGACGCAGCCAATGCTCCGCTTTCGACCCGGATCGACGTCGAACAGCGCGACCTGCTGGCCCATCCGCCCGCTGAGAATTGGCCTTCTTATAACGGCGACTATACGGGCCGGCGGTTTAGCAGCTTGAGCCAGATCAACGTGAGCAATGTCCGCAACCTGCGGGCGCAGTGGGTGTTCCACTCGCCCAATTCAAACATGCTTGAAGTCACTCCGGTGGTGACGCAGGGAATCATGTTCGTCACCTCCGCGAATGACGCCTTCGCCGTCGATGCCCGCACCGGCCGAGTCATCTGGCATTATTCGCGCCCCATTTCCCAGGGTTTGGTTGACGATGCCGCCGGCCATCACAATCGCGGCGTGGGTGTGTGGCATTCCCGGATTTATATGGAGACGGATAACGTTCATCTGCTCTGCCTGGATGCGCGGTCAGGCCACTTGCTCTGGGACCGGCAATATGCCGACTCCAGCAAGAACTACGGAGCGACGAGCGCGCCCCTGGTGGTAAAGAATGAAGTGCTGGTGGGAACGTCGGGCGGCGACGATGGCATTCGCGGCTTCCTGGCTGCTTTCGATGTTGTCACGGGCAAGCGCCTTTGGCGCTTCTGGACCATTCCCGGCCCCGGCGAGCCCGGCTCCTCCAGTTGGCCCGGGAAGCAATATCTGTTGGGAGGCGGCACCACCTGGATGCCAGGCACCTACGACCCTGAACTGAACACGCTTTATTGGGGGACGAGCAATCCCTCGCCGGATTTTGATGGCAGCGTTCGTCCGGGCGATGACCTTTACACCGATTGTGTCCTGGCGCTCGATCCGGATACGGGAAAACTCAAGTGGCATTTTCAGTTCACGCCGCATGATCTGTTCGACTATGATTCCACGGAAACTCCGGTGCTAATTGACGCCAGCTTTCAGGGCCGTCCCCGCAAACTGCTGGTGGAGGCAAACCGCAACGGCTTTCTTTATGTCCTGGACCGGACAACCGGCGAATTTCTTTCCGCGACGCGCTTTGCCAAGAAGCTGAACTGGGCCCAAGGGATTGACGCCCACGGCCGCCCCATCCGGACGGACGTTAAGCCCTCGGCGCAAGGCGCGCGAATCTGTCCGGGCTTTGAAGGCGCAACCAACTGGTACTCTCCATCCTTCAACCCAGCGTCTCATCTCTTCTACTTCATGACCTATGAGGAATGCGATACGTATTACTTGAAGCCGCAGAAGTACTCTCCCGGAAGCACCTATTACTCCACCGGGACCCGCCACATCCGGGGCGAGCCTGGGCAGAACATTCTGCTGGCGTACAACCTGAACACTCAACAGTTCGAGTGGAAGTATCCTCAAGTTGGATCAGGCGACGACTGGAGTGGTACGATGACCACCGCGGGCGGGCTGGTCTTTTTTGGCGACGATGCCGGCTCGTTTGAAAGCGTCGACGCGCGGACCGGCACGCCTTTGTGGCATTTCAACGTAGGGCAGCGAATCCACGCTTCGCCGATGAGCTTCGCGGTGAATGGAAAGCAGTATGTGGCGATCGCTGCGGGCAGTGATGTCTTTGTTTTTTCGTTGCCTTGACGCTTTGTACTGTGGGTCGCGGCGGCTGGGCGCCCACGAGCGCAGATCACGGGCCTGCTTGGCCCGGATTATTCACGAAGGCTTATGCGAGGACCGGAAGGGCACGGTTTTAACCGTGCCCTTCCGGTCCAACAAAGGAGCTTCATGAATAATCCAGGCTCGGGTGCGAAGAACAGGAAGGAAAAAACCTGCGAATTCGAGTGAACAGTGTGCAGGCGGATGTCCGGCATTAAACATTCTTGTGGAGGAGTGAGAAGATGAACCTAAAGAACCGACGGACGTTCTTGGGGAGTCTCCAGGCGTTTGCAGCCGCTTTGCTGGCGGGGCCCAGGGCCTTCGCTCAAGCTGCGGCTGGAAAACCAAAGTTCGGACCGAAGATCCACAACGGCCTGATTTTCATCTCCGGCCAGGGTGCTAACGACCACGGGCCGGTCCAGGGGTTGGATATTGGATCCCACACCCGCAAGACCCTGAACAACGTCAAGCGGCAAGTTGAAGCCGCCGGCGGGACGATGGATAGCATTCTGCAATTAACGGTTTACCTGGCCACGCTCGAAGATTATGAGGCCATGAATAAGGTGTACCGTACCTATTTCCCAAATGGAGGACCAGCGCGAAGCACCGTTGCCGTGGCGGGCGTTCCCGGGCATTCGCTGCTTGAAATCAATTGCATTGCCGCGGTGGTTAAGCCGTAGATTTTTACCAGGAGAATCTCATGGAACTCAAAAACCAACGGAATCGCCGGTCATTCCTAAGCAAGGCCGGCTTGCTTGCGGGCTCGGCGCTCGGCAGCGGCAGGCTTTGGGCAAAGGGCCGGGCAGGCGGCGCTGGAGCCTTCGTTCCTGAATCTTCGGGAAAAATCACCGGATTCGGAGAATCCGGCGACGTGTACAAGGAGTTGGGCGTGACGCCCGTGATCAATGGCCAAGGCACCATGACCATGCTGGGCGGCTCGCTGATTCCCCCCGAAGTCGAGCAGGTGATGGCGGCAGCCGCCCGCCACTATGTCAGCATCCCGGATTTGGAAGTCGCCGCCGGCAAGCGCATTGCCCAGATGCTGAAGCTCCCGAAAGGCTTCACCGCGCTTGTCACCTCCGGCGCGGCGGGAGCCATGACCTGTGGCTACGCCGGTGTGCTTACTGGAGACAATCCGGACTTCATCCAACGCCTGCCGGACCTGACCGGAATGAAGTCCGAAGTGATTATCCAGAAGGCGCATCGTTACGCCTTTGATCACGCCATCCGCGCCACTGGCGTGAAACTGGTGGAGATTGAAACCCGCGAGGACTTGCATCAAGCCATCAGCCCGCGCACCGCCATGATGCACTTTACCAATTTTGCGAATGCTCAGGGCAGGATCAAGGTGGATGAATGGGTAAAGCTGGCCATGCAGTATCGCGTTCCCTGTTTCAATGACGCCGCCGCCGACACTCCACCCGTCTCTCATCTTTGGGATTACATCAACATGGGCTACGATCTGGTCACGTTCAGCGGCGGCAAGGCCATCCGCGGGCCGCAGTGCGCCGGGCTGCTGCTGGGACATGAGGACCTGATCCACTATGCTTTGATCAATAACAGCCCCTATGAAGACACCATTGCTCGCGGTCAAAAAGTGGGCAAGGAGGAAATCGTGGGCATGGTCAAGGCTCTCGAACTCTTCCTGAACGCCGATCACGACGCGCTCACCAAGGAATGGTGGCGCCGGTTGGATACCATCAGCCACCAGGTGACAAAAGTAGCGGGCGTAAGCACCGCCTACTACGTGCCCGGCATCGCCAACCACGTCCCCTCCATGCAGATCAATTGGGACCCACGCAAAATCAACCTGACTCCGCGCCAGACATCGGACGCGCTGAAAAAGTCGGACCCTTCCATCGTCCTGGGAAGAAGCCGAATGGGTCTGGAGATGAACTCCTTCATGCTCCAGCCTGGCGAGGACCAAATCATCGCTAAGGCGCTTGTGAGCCTGTTCCGGGCGCACTCGGGTTAAGAGGCCTCTCACCACCAACATTATGATCCGGGCCCAGTTCCGCAACGGAAAAGACCGTATCGCGCCAACCGGCCCGGATGGTACAACGATCTTAAGCTTTGTCAAATAAAAACCTTCCCTGTTCAAACGCAAGCCCTCCCCTCGCCTTTGCCCTCTCCCCGTAAGCGGGAGTGTGCCTCTGTCCGGAAGCCACTTCGACTCATCAGTCCTCTCCCCGCGAGCGGGGAGAGGGCAGCGCGAAGCGGTGGGTGAGTGGCTCACCTGGGTGGCCACGACCGGAAAGCGAAAAGGTCCTTGGGTAGTGGGTCAGTTTGCTGTAGCGGCGCTCGGAGCTTGCCCTGACAGGGAGCGCCGGAAACTGTTGAGAAATAAAGTTCGGCGGTCACAGACCGCCGCTACAG
>CALCEB010000153.1 GCA_937900045.1 uncultured Acidobacteriota bacterium | reverse complement strand
GAAAGGCAACCGCCCTATGCGGCGCATCCTTAATCAGGCTGCCAACGCCGCGGTCCAATGTAAAGGAAGCATCTTCGAGATCCTCTATCGCCGCTAGGTGCCGCACCTGGGGCACAATCAAACGATCGGAGTGATTGCCCATCGGCTTTGCCGCTTGATCTGGAAGATTCTGCACCAGGGGGTCCGTTACCAGGAACGGGGCCCGGCGGTTAGCAAACAGTCGAAGCAGAGGCGCGCGACAAGAATGATCCGCGAACTCCGCAGCCTCGGCTACCGGGTCGAATTCCTCAATTCTCAATCGGCTGCTACCCAGTGAGCGAGCATTTTCGACCCTGCGGTTCTTCCCTTGGACACCTGCGAGAAGCCGCGGAATTATTGAAAGACGAAAACTCTGCCCTTCACTGCCGTTCCTGGACGGGACCGGCGGCACGGAACCAAGCGGCAGTGCGAGGCCGGGCTTCGAGTTTTGTAGATGACCTACCGTCATAACTTTCCTCTTTTTTAAGCTGCCTCGGCGCGTTATTGTGAGGAACGAGAGACAACCGGAAAAATGCCGAAGCTCCAGTTCATAAGCTGCCGTTTTCCTCCCTTCCAGGGTTGGGTTTTTCCGGCCCGGATTTACTGAGGCTGGCCATAAAGATTTCTTGTAGCGCGGCTCATTGACGCTTTACCAGAGGGCGTGGTACAAAACTAAAGGCCAAAGCGTGGCCAATTCACACATTCAAAGCGGCATTCATGGAGTTGTGAGGCCGGATGACTGGAAAGCCAGATTCGGACATGGCGGACTTGCATCTTGCGCAGGTTAGGAACGGAGCTTACATGAAAAAACGCTTCGCGTTTCAACCGGGGGGTTGGAGGGCATGGTTGTTGGCCAGCATCGTCATCGGTCTGATCGCGGCGGCGACGCCGCTACCAGCCCAGACTTACCGTGGAACAATCACCGGGTCGGTGGTGGACCAAAGCAAAGCTCCGGTCCCTGGAGCCAAGGTGACAGTGAAGAATCAGAATACCGGGCTGACCCGCAACACGGTGACGGACGCTTCCGGCATTTACAATGCCCCGGAACTACCCCTGGGAACTTACACAGTAACGGTGGAAATGCAGGGCTTTCAACCAGTTAGCGTCCCTAATCTCCAAGTAAACGTGGCTGCGGAGCGCCGCGTGGATGTGACGCTCTCCCCATCCACCGTGGTTTCCCAAGTTGAAGTCCACGCCGAAGTGCCGCTGGTCCAAACCTCAAGTGACGTGTTGGGCGGGACCATTCAAGCCAGCCAGATTGATTCGCTTCCGTTCAATGGCCGCGACTTCTTGAAGGCAGCGGAAACTCAAGCCGGCGTGGCCGGCTCGGCTGACAACGAATCGGATTCCGCCGGTTCTTACGGAATCTTTTCGGTCAACGGGGCGCGAGGCCGCTCCAACAACTTCCTGCTGGACGGCACGGACATGAATGATGGTTTCCGCAATCTGCCTGCCTTGAATGAGGCGGGCACGTTTGGAACCCCCGCCACCACCTTGCCGCTGGATTCCATCGCCGAAGTCAACGTCCTCTCCGATTTTCCGCCCGAGTATGGTCGCAACTCCGGATCCGTGGTGAACATTGTGACCAAGTCCGGGACCAATCAAATCCACGGCTCAGCCTATGAATACTTCCGCGACACGGGCTTGGATGCTCGTAACTTCTTTAATCCGGCGCCCGCCACCAAAAGCCCTTTTCATAATAACCAATACGGCGCGGACGTGGGCGGCCCGATCGTGAAGGATAAGCTCTTCTATTTTGTAAACTGGGAAGGCCAGCGGGAGAGCTTGGGGGTGCCGAGCGAGGCCCGGGTGCCCAGCCCGGCGGAGATTGCAGCCCTGGGTGGACCTTCCAACCCGGTGATTTCCTCGCTGCTTCAAAAAAATCCGTGGCCGACCCCAAATATTCCCAACATTCCCATGTTTGCCCCCCAATCCAACATCTTTGCCGTGGCCCCGGCTTTTAACAACATGGACGAAGTGATCGGCAAGATGGATTACAACATTAATGACCGCAACATGCTCACCGGGCGCTACTATTTTGGGAACACCACACAGAGTTTTCCACTTGGCTTGCAAGGGTCGGGCATCCTTCCCGGATATAACACACTAACGCCCGTTCGCGCCCAAGTGGTGTCGCTTTCTGAGGTGGCCACCCTTTCACCGACGCGCGTCAACGAAGCCCGCTTCGGGTGGATTCGTTATTCCACCACTTTCCTGCCCGAAGATTCCAGTTTCAGTCCCAGTTCAATCGGATTGGACACAGGAAGTCCGGACGGCGGCCTGCCGGTGATCAATGTGCCCGGCTATGCTTCGATCGGCGCCAACAACTCTCTTCCGCGCGGCCGCGGTGCCACCAACTGGCAGTTTATCGACGATTATTCGTGGACGGTGGGAAGCCACGAGTTTAAGTTCGGATATCAATTTTACAGGACGGCTATCTCCTCTTTCTTCGATGCCGGTCACCGGGGAACGCTGACGTTCAGCGGTTCGGACCTTCAGGCTTCACTGGCCCAATTTCTTTCCGGAGTTCCCACCGGTGGAAGCGCCGCCACCGGCAATTCGCACCGCAACACTTATCAGAATTCCAATTCCCTTTACGCCCAGGACAGTTACCGCATCAACCAGCGGCTGACATGGATGTACGGGTTGCGGTGGGACTATTACGGCGTGCTGGGAGAACAGAACAACCTGCTGAGTAACTTCAGCCCCACGGTGGGCTTGGCGATGGTGGGTTCCAAGACGTTTCCCAGCCTCTATAACAAGGACTTCCTGAACTTCGGCCCGCGTACCAGCATCGCCTATGACCTCACTGGCAAAGGCACCACGGTGCTTCGCGCCGGCTGGGGCATGTTCTACGACAATTATTCGCAGGACATGTTCATTGCCCAGTTGCCGTTTAACACTTTGAATCCCGGTCCAGCGTTTAATGGGATCGGGCCGGATCCCATCCTGTTTACCTCTAGCGTCGCGGGCGGTCCGCTTGCTTCGAACGTGCCGGTCTATCCCACATCGAATTTTTCGGCGTCCAGCGCCTTCGGAGTGGACCCCAATTTCCGCACGCCCTACATGGAGATTTACAACCTGAATATCCAGCGGCAGATTGGCGCCAACGCCGTTTTCCAAATCGGTTACGTCGGCTCCGAAGGGCACCGTCTGCTCCGCTATCGCGATATCAATCAGTCCACACCACCGGAAATCGCGGCTTTCGTCCCCAGCGTGGCCAACGGCGGTTGCTGCGCCGCAACACCGTTCAGTAACGGTCCGTTCCTGCCCGGCGGAGGAACCTTCGGCTATGTGAACTGGCTGGAGACGAGCGCCAACTCCAATTACAACGCTTTGCAAGCCAGCCTGCGCATCAATAACATCCACGGAGTGACCTCCGTGGTGAATTACGAGTGGTCGCACTCGCTGGATAATTCAAGCGACGGCCAGGACTACGTTCCTAACGCCAGCCAGCCCAATAACAGCTACAACACCGCGGCGGAATACGCCAATTCTAACTTTGACCTTCCGCAGAAGCTCACTTGGATGCTGGACTACCCGTTACCCAACCTGACCAGCGCCCACGGCTTGAGCCGCATCGTGAACGGATGGAGCATGGGCAGCGTGCTGACTGCGCAACATGGCCAGCCGTTTACCGTCAACTACACTTACGATAACTACGACGGATCGGGAGAATATTTCCCCCGGCCGGACTTGGTGGGAAACCCCTTTGCCAACACGCAAGCGCCCAATAACTTTCTGAACCTCTCCGCTTTTGCAGTGCCTTGCACGCTCAACGGCCAAGGGACCTCGTCCGCCTATTGCGAGGCGGGAACTCAACACTTTGGAAATCTGGGAAGGAACTTCGGCTTCGGCCCCGGCCTGTTTGATTGGGATTTCTCGCTGATGAAGGAGTTTCCCATCACGGAACGGGTGAAGATGGAATTTCGTGGCGATTTCTTCAACGTCCTGAATCACCCCAATTTTTCCAACCCTCTGCTGCCGAATTTTTTGGTCAACTTCGGCTCCAACGGACTTACATCGAACGGACGCGGAGTAGGCTACCTGCCCATCACGGTGACGCCGGATGTCGGGATTGGCGATCCGGTCCTGGGCGGAGGATCGCAGAGAAGCATTCAGTTCGCACTGCGGCTGATGTTTTGATAATGAGGGTGCATTGGCCGTGTCCTTTGTGACGCTCTTTCATCGGGGCATGGCTTTCACCGTACCCTACCCGTTGGCCTTACTATCTATGGAGGTGACACAGATATTCTGAGGCGAGGGCGTTGTTTGAAAGTGTGGATAGCGCGGAGTTGCTTTTTAACTCCCCCGTTTGTGGTAGGCCCTTCCAGAAGACTCTTGCCATGACCCGTGGCGCCATCTTGGTTGTTGCGCGGCCTAATCCCGAGGAGGATGGATGGTCCACAGAAGTCCCTATGCTCCGATTAAGTTAGTTAGAGTCCCATGAAGTTACGCGTCTATCTTGATACCTCGGTTTTCAGTGCTCTCTACGACGAGCGCACTACAGATCGCCGAGGTCAGACCGAAGAGTTTTGGGGACGCCGAGGTCAATTTGATATTGCAACCTCCGAATTAGCCGTGAAAGAGTTAGAATAGACCCCCGACCTGGTCCGGAGGGGGAGCCTACTGATGTTGCTCGAGGGCATTGCCACCCATGCGATTTCCACCGAGATGAGGACTCTGGCGACAAGATACCTCGCCGGCGGTACGTTTACTGCTGTAACTTACAATGATGCGCTCCATGTCGCGTCGGCTGTCTTGACCCAGCAGGATGTTCTGCTGTCCTGGAACTTCAAGCATCTAGTCAATCGGCGGCGGGCCCAAATCAATGAAGTCAATATTGGGATGGGGTTGCCCACGATCGAAATCGTAGCGCCGCCGGAGATATGAAAGGGTTCGACTGTGCTTTATTTTGATTGCAAAAAGACCGCTTATGAGGCCCATATTCCCGAAGAGAAGCTAGATGAACTCAGCCACCTAGTGCGGCAGGACTTCCCCAAGGACGAGATGATGTACGAATTGCATCTCCTGCGCGCCTGCATGGCGATTAAGGACGGCGTCTTGAGTTTGGACGAAGCCTTGAAGCCGGAACCAGCCAACTCGATTTGAGTTGAGCCCGGATCCGGCGGGGCATCCGAGAGCCCAAAGCAGCCGGAAAAGATACCACACCCATAGTCTTGTTTGATGTGTCTGCAATCACGCTGGGTTCGGCATACCTGAGAACGACGGTCAGCCACCTTGAATTCTTGAATTTGACCGCTGGCTTTTTTAGGACTTGTGCCTGGTTTGCGCCCTTACGCCCTTCTCGCGATCGACCAGCACGCGCTTGCGGGCGAGTCCCCAGCGGTATCCGCCTAACTCGCCGTTGCCGCGAATGACCCGGTGGCAGGGAATGACGATAGCGACGTGATTGGAGGCGCAGGCGCGCGCCACGGCGCGCGGCGCTTTGGGATGGCCGATGGCCTTGGCCACTTCGGAGTACGATTCGACCTTCCCCGAGGGAATCGACTGCAAGTACGTCCAGACTTTAAGCTGGAACGCTGTGGCCCGCACATTCACCGGCAAGTCCAGGTGTGGCTGCCGCCCGCCAAGATGGCGGAAGAGCGAGTCCATCCATAGCCTGAATTGATGCGGGTACGGCCGCTTCATGGGTTGGAGTAAGGCTGCGGGATATTCGCGCCGAAGCATGGCGAGGAGTTCAACGCGGGATTCGCCAAACTGCAGCGAGCACAAACCCCGGTCCGTCGCGCCCACCATCATCATTCCCACCGGACTGTTCACGCATACGTAGGAGATCGAAACACCTTGACCGCCCGCGCGGTAAGCGGCGGGAGTGATGCCCAAACGAGTATCCACGCGCTCGTACACCCGGCTGCTGGAACCGAAACCAGCGTGGTAGATCGCTTCTGTCACCGGTTTCTGGGATCGAAGCCCACTCTTTAGGGCCTCCAAGCGGCAAGCTTCCACAAACTGCCGGGGCGTCACTCCGGTGACGGCTTTGAAGCGGCGTTGTAAATGAAACGGGCTTACACCCGCTTGGCGGCTAAGTTCCCGAAGTGTCAAGGGTTCACCGCTGTCGAAATTGCGGCGGATGAAATCGCAAAGCGAACGAATCTGCGCCGTTTCGGGATTAATCTCTTCGCTTATTCGCGGCCGGCAGCGCCGGCACGGACGTAATCCGTCCCGTTCGGCCTCATCGGGCGTCGAATAAAAGCGCACGTTCTTACGCAGGGGTGTGCGGCTGGAACAAGAGGGGCGGCAATAAACGCCGGTGGTGACCACGCCGAAGAAAAATCGTCCATCTTCACTCTTGTCTTTGCGTTTCACTGCAGACCAGCAGCCGTCGGCATTCGGCCCAATCCTGCGCGTCGCATTTTCAAGGCTGGTCATGAAGGGTAGTCCCCAGTGTCCATCGGCTATCCGGCATCGCAAGCCTCACTCCGAGCCGGGTTGCGGCCTTTTATGGACCGCGCTCGTCCTGCGTTGGGCGGTGAGGCGGCATCCAACCTCTTGTGAAAGTTCAGTTGAACGCCTTCGTGCTCCAGCAGCCATCGCTTCCGGTCGAGCCCGCCGCCATATCCTGTCAGCGAAGCATCCGCGCCGATCACCCGGTGGCACGGCAGGACGATGGGAATCGGGTTCATTCCATTCGCCAATCCCACAGCGCGGCTTGCGCCGGGTTTGCCGATCTTCTTAGCCAGGTCCCCATATGAGGTGGTGCTACCGCCGGGAATATCTCGTAACGCCATCCAGACGCGGCGCTGGAATTCGGTGCCACTGGTCGCTACCGGGATGTTATCCAGCGTATGAATATTTCCGGCAAAATAGGCGCGGATTCGGTTGCTGAAACCCTGCGGATCATCAGCTTGCTTCAGCGTGAAGTCGCCATAACGCTTGTGCAGATACGTCTCCAATCGGTCTTCGCCGTTTTCAAATTCCACCACGCACAAATTCGCCCCATCTGAGACGATCAGCAGTTCTCCGATCGGGCTTTCCATTCTGTCCATCAGCAGGTTCATGTACTCTCCTTTGAAAGTGGTCAGCCTGATACTCTTCATTGCTTGAACCATCATCATAATTCCATACTAGGAGCATTTGCCGCCGCCACGCTACCCGTTTCTTGCTATCAAATTCGGAGGCCGGCGGAACATCTCCTGAGTTTTCAGCCGACGCACGAGCCGCCGAAACTGGTGGTGGAAATAAGAGAATAAAGGATTACCGGACTCAGCAGGGCTTGGTGGCTGTTACCAGCCGGACGGGCGGAAAAATGAGGAAGCGCAGCCAGGAACGATTGACTTCGGCAAGGCCGGATTCCCGGAAGGTTTGAACGTATTGGCCTGTATGAGCGAGGTCCAGAATCGCAATTCGCCCGCCGGGTTTGAGAACGCGCACAATCTCGTGCAGCGCCTCACGGCGTTTCTCTTTACCGTGGATATTGTGCAGAACCAGGTTGGACAAGATCACGTCAAAGGTGTTATCCGGAAATGGTATTCGGCGCGCGTCGGCTGTGCTGAGTTGAATGCGGCGCGCGACGCTCTCGGCCTTGGCATTTTCCAGCATTGAATTCGGGCTGTTGCCGGATTGGTCCACGGCTTGCCAGATGTCGATTCCAAACGCGGAGCCGGAAACCAGTTGCTTGGCGGCTCCGAGCAGCATCAGACCCGGCCGCATCCCACGTCCAGCACTCTTTCATCGCCGCGCCAGGGAATAGACCTCAAAACCCGGTCGCGTTCCCGAAGCTTGCCCAGCTTGCTGCTGGCAGTCATGATCCCTGCATCAAACAGGAGCCAACCTCCGGACCAGATGCCACTATTGAGCAAGAAGTCCGCCAGTTTCGGCGGCATTGAGATGACGTGAAATCCCGACACGCCGGCCACCACCAGTGCCGCCAGCCCACCCAGGATAAAGTTGCGCACCAAAGTCGGCGCGTCAATTCCATAGTTGGCCTTTCCGGGCATCAGGTTGAAACACTCCTTTCGTCTTCGGATGCGTACTTCTGACCAACGAATTTCAAAAGGAAGCTGCAGGAGCATCGCTGGCGAGGTTTATAATCTCTTCTATGCCATACCAACCTTCTTGTCTCGAAGCCAGCCTCGCCGAATTCCGCAGATATAAATCGCTTGGGGAAGCAGCCATCGCGCAAGTGACGGAAGCCCAACTCACCCAGGCGCTCGATGCGGAGTCCAATTCTATCGCCGTTATTGTGAAACACCTTGCGGGAAATATGCGTTCTCGTTGGACGGATTTCCTGACAAGCGACGGTGAAAAGCCGGATCGCAACCGGGATACCGAGTTTGAATCTGCGCCTGCCACCCGGGCCGAGATCACGCAGTTGTGGGAATCCGGATGGCAATGCGTCTTTGCCGCTCTTGAGCCACTCAAGGATGCTGACCTGACGCGCACCGTCACCATCCGTGGCGAAGCTCATTCTGTAGCGCAGGCTATTGTACGACAAGTTGCACACTACGCCCATCACGTAGGCCAGATCGTTTTCCTCGCCAAACATTTCCAGTCCTCCAACTGGAAGTCACTGAGCATCCCCCGCGGTAAGTCGGCGGAGTTTAATCTGAAAGTCTCCGGCGCGCAGCCCAGCCGCTCGTAAACACTCGCCTGCCCGAACGTCAGAATTCCGCGCTCCTTGCTCCGCCGTTAGGAAGATTGACTGTGGTTGAAGAGGCGCCGGAGGGCATCGGGGCCCCCAGACCGTCGGTCAGCGTGAAATTCTGCAAAGCAATGGCGTTGCTCCACAAATGATCGAGTGTCTCGATATAGCTGACCTGTAATTGGAACCATGTCCTCTGCGAAACGAGCACCTCGGGGTAGGCAGCGCCCATTTGGAGATATTTATTGAGATAAAGCTGATAAGAACGCATCGCTTTAGGGATCATCTCAGTCTTGTACTGGTTGGCTTGGACCTCTTCGGCCAAATAAGTTCGGAGCAGTGGTTCTGCAATTCGCCGGAGCGACAACTGGACACGAGTGACTTCCTCGCGTGCCCTTTCCAGTTCGGTCCTTGCAGCAGCCACGTTTCCCTGGTTGCGATTGAAGATCGGGATATTGATGCCCGCTGAGGCAAAGCCGACCACCCCGACTGGCGTCTGCCTAATTGAGGCTTCATTCAGCGCCTCATTGTCCTGCTGGATGCCGGCGCGCAACTGAAGATCGGGAATGGCTTCGCGCCGCGCGCTCCGAAGCTGCGCCTCGGCTCGTGCCACGGCTTCCTCCGCCCGTTTCACCGAGGGGCTGTCGCGAAGAATGGTCTCAATAGTTTGCTGCGGATTGATCTCAGGCCAATTCCTGAGATTGCCTTCAAGCGGCGAGACAGGTAGATCGGGCTTCCCGGCGGTGGCCGCCAGGGTATCAAAAGCCTGAATATAGTTCATCTGCGCCGTCATATAATCTACCTTCGCCTGGTCCGCCTCAACCTCCGCCTGCAAAACATCGGGTGCGTCGGCTTGCCCGACGTTGGCGAGTTGGTGCGCCGTCTCCATCGCATCCAGGGTGATTCTCAGGAGTTGCTGCCGTAGCTTCACGACCCTCTGGGCGGCCAGGGCTGAATAAAACCTTTGGTCCACATCGCTCAGCAAGCGATATCGCTGCTCGGTGACGCCGATCTCGTCTTCGCGCCGTTGTTCCTGAAATACGCGCTTCCGCAGGCCGAGCTTTCCTCCCAGCACAATCGTTTGCTGCACAAACGCACCCTGCTCACCTCCGCCGAAGGAACCGCCACGAATCTCACTCCCCTCGTATCCCACCGTCGGATTGGGGTACAGGCCCACCTGCCGCGCCTGCGCCGCCGAGCGACGCACGAGGTCAGTTGCCTGCTTCAGGGTAGGATTATTGGCCAAGGCCATTTGCTCAAGCTGCTCGAGCGCGAGACCGGAACTAGCATTTGGGGAGATTGACATGTGCTCGTTTTCGGCTGCTTGAGCCTGGATATAACCGGGGGTTGATGTTGCGGCTTGTTGCGGCGAGATGGACTGCGCAGCTACGCCAGGCAGCAGCGATAGCAACAAGAACCCTAACACGCACAAGAGTAACGGCGAAGTTCTCCGATAGCTTTTCATGTTCCTTCTCCTCCTCCTTCGCAAATCTTGGCCCCGACCGCTGCCTTAGAAAGCACGGGCTAGCCGGTGCACAAAGTGGTCCATCGAATACTCCAGTCCCATCCGCAGCACAAACGGGTCGCTCACGTCTGAGAGTCCAAAAGTTGGTTCGAGGCGGATCGTCCAGTGGGGCAATGGCGCA
>CALCEB010000152.1 GCA_937900045.1 uncultured Acidobacteriota bacterium | reverse complement strand
GGGAGGACTGACAACGCCTGAGATCGCGCGCGCCTTCCTTGTGCCGGAGCCGACGGCGGAGGCTCAGGTTGCGTTGACCTTGCGCACACTGGGAGGACTGACAACGCCTGAGATCGCGCGCGCCTTCCTTGTGCCGGAGCCGACGTTGGCTCAAAGGCTGGTCAGAGCCAAACGTAAGATTCACGATGCTCGCATCCCCTACGAAGTGCCTCCCGAGCGCCATCTGCCCGAACGGCTGGCTTCCGTTCAAGCCGTCATCTACCTGATTTTCAACGAGGGTTACACCGCCACGACTGGAGACAGCCTCATCCGCCGCGAGCTGTGCAGCGAAGCGATTCGCCTGGGGCGAACCCTGTGCGAATTGGCGCCACAAGAGGGGGAGAGTCTCGCACTACTCGCGCTTATGTTGTTGCACGATTCCCGGCGCGAGGCGCGCGTCAACAGCCAAGGCGAGCTGGTACCGCTTGACGAACAGGACAGATCACTTTGGGATCGTGGCCAGATCCAGGAGGGCTTGGAGCATGTCGAAAGAGCATTGCGTCTAGGCAGCATTGGCCCGTATCAGTTGCAAGCTGCCATTGCTGGGGTTCATGCCCAAGCGAAAACCGCAAACGACACAGACTGGAGGGAGATTGCGGCTCTCTACAACGAGTTGGCGCGAGTTCATCCGTCCGCAGTTGTGGCGCTGAATCATGCGGTTGCAGTTGCTCTGAGTGAAGGGCTCGAGACCGGCCTGGGACTGATCGACAAGCTTGGCTCGTCCTGTGAGCTTGACTCGTACCATCTCTACCACGCCGCGCGGGCCGATATCCTGCGCCGTCTTGGCTGCTCGCAGGAAGCGGCAGCGGCATACCGCATGGCGCTTGGCCTGACCGGTAACGCCGTCGAGCGACGATATCTCCGCCGGCGGCTCGCGGAGCTAACCAAGGTATTGTAGGCACACTTGGGCCTCAGCAAAGAGTTGCAGACTATAGCTGTAATACTGTCAAAATCCCCTTCCCACCACCCATGCAACCAGGACACGCGGCTAGCGCAGCCATTGCCTTTCATGTCTGCGGCGCCTGCGGCTCGCCGAGACTCGGCCGCGTTTGCTGCTCTCAAGACCCACAGCCCCAGAGTCTGAAATACCCAAGCTCGGCGCTGCTTGGTTAGGGCGTAGATCAAAGGCCCTGCGCCAGCCGGCGAGACCGAGCCAGCAGGTTTGTGCCCGATCTACTACAAGTGTTATGAATCAGGGTAATGTCTACTCTGTCCCCTCTTAATCCAAACCAAACCACCCGACCCTCCCCAATTCATCAACCCCGAGCTCTCATCTTACTTCGTGGTCTAAAAACTGGGGTCCACTATACCCGCATTGAATCTTTTGAATGAACTGCTTTAGAATCCAAATCTGGCAATAGAGTGCTGGCGGGATGATTCCTCCGGCCCGCCCGAGGATGAACCAGCTTGAAAATTTCCTTATTGTCCTTCAAAGCTTTCACATCCCGTTTTTCACTCTCCGCAAGCGTTGTGGCCTCTCTCGGACTGGCTATTGTGTTTGTGCTGTGGCCCGCGCGGCAGGCCGAGAGTAGCAATTTCGTTTTCTACCTGCCCAACGGTCATCAGATTTTCTCCACAATTGAAATTCGCAATCAGAGCTACTTGCCGCTGGGACCGCTGCTGAATCTGGTGGGAACGGTGACGGCAATGCAGCAGAAACGGAACTCCTTGAAGGTTTGGATCGGAGGAAGCCAGCTCCAGTTTCACCGGGGTGACCGTAAGATGAAGCTGGACAAGTCGACGATCAAGCTCTCCGCTCCTTTCCGCATCGTTAATGGCCAGAGTCTGGTCCCAGTGGACTTCATCAAGAGCGTGTTGCCCAGGGTTTCTGGGAAGGGCATCAGCTACCAGATGGGAACCAACCGGGTTTTCATTGGAGGTGTGAAACCGAACACTTTTGCCGTTCAGATGGAAGGAAAACCAAATGGCGCCACGCTGGATATTCGTTTTTCAGGAGCGGTCAGTGTGCAGACCGCGGCGACCAACGGCAAGTGGATCATCTTCATCGGTGGTCCTCCAGTTCAACCGATGGAGCCGGTTTATCAGTTCCAGAATCCCTACGTGAAGAGCCTGCAATTTGACGATTCGGACGGCACTCCTAAGCTGATTCTAACGCCCGTTGAGCAGGGGTTAAACTTTTATCCGAAGCTCAGCGGGGACAAGCATCAGCTCGAACTCGACCTTGAAAATCCCGCACCACAGGTTGCGAAGAACCAAGCTTCCGGACCGAACGGACAGGTTGCCGCAGCAAAACCAGGCCAATCGCCATCCCCGGCTTCTGTCCCTGCAGCCTCGCCGGCAGCCGGCAAAACTCCCGCAGCGTCCAGGCAAGGAACAGCTTCCGCTCCGCCGCCCGCGCCCGCGCTGCCCGTGATTGCCCTCGATCCCGGGCATGGCGGGAATGATTCCGGTGCTCATAGTCTGGATGGTGTGCTCGAGAAGAATCTCGTGGCCCAGCTTGCCTCGATGGTGGCCCAAGACCTTGAGATAACCAAGAGATTTCGCGTGCTGATGACGCGGACGGGTGATACGAATCCGGACTTCGAGCAACGGACGGTGGAGGCGAATACATCCCACGCTGTCATGTTCGTGACGTTTCACGCCGGGGATTTCGGACAACAATCTCCGGAAGTCCGCCTTTACACCTATCAATCGCCCTCATTGCCGCCCCCGCATGTTCTGAATTCTGTTTTCGTGCCTTGGCAATGGGTCCAGATCGTCCACTTGCAGCGCAGCCGCGTGATTGCGCTGGGAATCCAACAGCAGTTGGCAAAGATTCAAGGGCTCGACGCGCCCGGTCCGGTTGCGGCTCCGGTGCGACAGCTTCGGAGCATCAATGCACCGGCCCTAGCCATTGAATTAGGCTCACTGGCTCCTGACCAGAATGCCGCGACATTGGCCAGCGCCGGATTTTTGAAATCATTAGCGGATGCCATTTCGCAAGCCCTGCAACAAATCTGACGGAGACCGCAACATTGAAGAAAAGGGTGCTGATACAAATTCTGATCCTGCTTCCCGTGGTCGCCGTCAGCTTGCTCTATCTCCGGCGGCTGGTGCAACGATTTTTTTTCGAGCCCCAGCACGCCGAAAGCGAGATGCGCACCAAGTTGACGCAGGCGGCATTGCAAGTGGAGGCGGGAGCGCCGGAGACGGTGACGCTTTACTTCCCATCTTTCAGCGCCGGCCGCCTGGCGCCGGAGACTCGGCAGATTGCACTGGCGAAGGAAAATGTGGACCGAATCCGGCAGGTCCTGCTGGCGCTGATCGAAGGGTCGCACCAGGGATCGGATGCACCGCTGCCGCCCGCCACCACGATCCGAGGCGTGTTCCTGACTTCGAAGGGAACGGCTTATTTGGACTTTTCCAAGGATCTTTTGCAGAACTTCCCTTCGGGCATTGAAAGTGAGACACTCTCCGTCTATTCCATTGTCAGCTCCATCACGGTGAACGTGCCCGCCGTCAAAAAGGTGCGGGTTCTGGTTCAGGGCCAGGAAGTGGAATCGCTGGACGGACACGCGGACCTGAGCCAAGCTTACGTCCCGGACTCCACCTGGTTGGCTCCGGCCCAATAATCTTATGCAAGGAAGATCACGAGGAATCATGGCATTCGCACCCAAGCCCCTTTCTGGCCTGCTCTATCAAGGCGGCAAACTCATTCGTGAAGACGGGCGGTCCGCGGGTGACTTGCGCCCGGCTGAAATCGTTCCTCATTTCATTTCCTCCGCCGAAGGATCGGCGCTGATTCGTTTGGGAGAAACGCAGGTGATTTGCACGGCCTCGGTGGAGGAAGGCGTGCCTCAATTCTTGAAGGGTATGGGCCGCGGATGGGTAACGGGTGAATATTCCATGATCCCGCGCTCCACGGAGACCCGCACTGCCCGCGAGGTAAATAAAGGACGGCCAGGCGGCAGAACCATGGAAATCCAGCGGCTCATTGGGCGCTCGCTGCGGGCGGTAGTCGACGCCGAAGCGCTCGGCGAACGGACGGTGTGGGTGGATTGTGACGTGATTCGCGCCGACGGCGGAACACGGACCACCGCCATCACCGGATCGCTCGTGGCCATGGGCCTGGCTTTTCAACGGCTCCGCGAAATGAGAGTGATGCATCGCATCCCTCTGAAAGACTATCTGGCAGCCATCAGCATCGGCCTCGTCGGCAAAGAACTCCTGCTGGATCTTAATTTCGCCGAAGACTCGCACGCTGAGGTGGATATGAACGTAGTGATGACGGGGGCCGGGAAGTTTGTGGAGGTGCAAGCCACCGCCGAAGGCCGGGCATTTGCCTGGGAAGAAATCACACGAATGGCCGATATCGCCAAACCCGCAATTGAAAAGCTGATTGATTTGCAACGGTCGATTCTGAAGCTGGATCTGCCCGGAGTGGGCTTACCATCGACGGTGATCCATGAATGAAATTCCTTTATCTTGCTTCGGGAAATGCCGGAAAGCTTCGCGAATTCCGGGAGGGCGCGCGCCCATTCGGAATCATGGTCGAAATGCTTCCGGGGATTCGGGAGATTGCGGCTTGCATCGAGGATGGGAGCACCTTCGAAGCGAACGCCCGCAAGAAGGCGGCCTACTATTCTCGATCCATTGGGGAACTGGTTTTTGCGGATGACTCCGGTTTGTGCGTGGACGCGCTCAGCGGCTCGCCCGGAGTCTACTCGGCGCGATACGCCGGGGAAAATGCAACGGATGAAGAGAACAACCAAAAATTGCTGGATGAGCTGGCCCAGGTTCGAAGTCCAAAGTGGAGCGCGGGAGCCGGCTCCGCAGCTCCGGGTAGAGCGGTGAGCGAGGCCATGAATCCTGTTGCCCATTACGTCTGCGCCATCGCTTTGGCTGAAATGGGAAGAGTGTTGGCGGCGTTTGAAGGAAGGGTGAACGGCATCATCCATGAAAATGCGCGCGGCAAAGGCGGATTCGGCTACGATCCGTTCTTCTATGCACCCCAACTCTCCCGCACGTTTGCGGAGCTGGAGGCGAAGGAGAAATTTGCCGTTTCGCACCGGGGCATTGCCTTTCGCAAGATGGTAGATTATCTGTACGAGACGGGCAGACTCGGGTAACCCTGGCCGGCGCTTTTCCAACCGAGCCGTTTTCTGGAAGGTTTTGACTGGGAGCTAACATCATGCCACGTTCGGTTGCAACAAAAGCGAAACCGAAACCAAAGCACGCACAAAAGATGAGAAATGCCGGCAGGGGCAAGGGCTATGATTCGCCGGCCCGGCTTCAGAAAATCTTCCGGGCGCTCGACCGGCTCTTTCCACAGGCTGAATGCGCCTTGCATCACACCAACCCATTCCAGCTTTTGGTGGCAACCATACTTTCCGCACAGTGTACTGATGAGCGGGTGAATAAGGTCACACCCAGCTTGTTTCAAAAGTATCCCACACCGGCTGATTTCGCCACCGTCCGCCCCGAAGTGCTGGCGGAAGACATCAAGTCCACCGGCTTCTTCCGCAACAAGGCCAAGAGCATTACCGGCGCCGCCGCAAAGATCGTCAGCGATTTCAAGGGTGAAGTGCCGAGGACGATGGAGGAATTGCTCCCGCTTCCCGGTGTGGCGCGCAAAACCGCCAACGTGGTGCTGGGCACGGCGTTTGGAATTGCCACAGGAATTGTAGTCGACACCCACGTCTTTCGCATTGCCCACCGCTTGAAGCTCAGTCGCCAGAAAACCCCGGAAAAGATTGAGCAAGACTTGATGAAGATTGTCCCCAAAGACCGGTGGATCAGCTTCAGCCACCAAGTCATCTGGTTTGGACGTAAGATCTGCCAGGCGCGCAAGCCGCTGTGCCCGGCTTGCCCTTTGGAGACAATCTGCGATTCGCCCGATAAGACGGTTTGAACAACGATCTGCATATCAAAAATGTTTTTCGAACTCATTCAACTCGCCTTCCTCTTTCCATTCAATTCGCGCCCGCTGGCTTGCTGCCAAAAACGTATTGCAGCGCGTGGAAGGGTGTGCGGACCCCAGTGAATCCTTCGAACAAGCCGTCACGGGGACAAACTCTTCCGGCGCCCGCCACAAGCTTGCGCCTGGAATGAAGGCGTAATCCAGACTGTCGCGAATCATCCTCTTCAACTGCAGGTAGGTCAAGTTATAGCTTTCGATGGCGCGCAGGTATTCGCGGTTCATGTCGGAACGCGAGACGCCTTCGTCATCCGTCGCGAGCGCCACGGGGACACCATAGCGAAGGTAAACTGGAAAAGGATGCTGCTTGCCTCGAACACCCAGAATTACATCATTGGAGGTGAGGCAAATTTCCACGAGGACGCGCCGCTGGGCCATCTCCTTCAGTAGTTGAATAGGACGATCTTCGTGCATCACATCCACGCCATGACCAATCCTTTCCGCGTGGCCCATTTCGATCGACTCGCGGATGTGAAATCGCAAACCGTCCGGAGGAACCAGGTCCGGAGTGATTTCTCCGGCGTGAAGAGAAATGTGAACCTTAGGATAAATGCCGTGAAGATGATCGAGCATCTTCATGTGCAGCGTAAAGTCGTGCATTGAAATATAACCATCCTCCGGCATCACCAGGTTCAAGCCCACCACGCGCGGGTCCGCCTTGGCCATCTCAAATCCCGCTACCATTTGCGCAAAAACCATTTGCGGCGGCAAGCCTCGGGCCACCTGGTAGATGTAGCGGACCGTAACCCCGCAGCCCGGCCGGGCGCCGGGCTGTCCGCAATGCAAGACCTCCCGCATGTGGGCTTCAGCCTCATCCAGGTTCTTGCTTCCGGCGGCCACAACCTGGGCCATCCCGTTTTCGAGCAGTTTTGAGCGGAATTGGCCGAAGTTCGGATCCCACCCCAGTTTCGCGCCGAGGTTTGCCGCCAGGCCCTGGTCCGGGGTAAAGATCAGCTCCAAGTACGTGACATGATCGGCAGCGGCCAACGCCGCTGCGTCCGCCAGCATATCCCCGGTATGACCTTTGGTAGCGAGAGAGAATCTTCCGAAGGTTGCAAAGAAATGATCGTGGCCGGATTCAGCGCCCGGAATAAATTGGCGCATGGAAAGTGCGTCCAACAACCGGGTGTAGAGGCCGGAGTCCGCAAAGGCCTCGGAAGCAGGAGGCTTTCCGTGGCTCGAATCGCACGGAGCCGGAACGAAGGTCATGGTCCCTTCATCGACGCAGTCACCGTCTTTGGCAGCGTCGCCGATATAGCTCTCCGCATAAACCGCGCCCGAAAGATGATTATGCAGATCACCTCCTTTGGGCAGGCCGCGGACGAAGACGAGCAGCATCGAGGGTTGATGTCGAATGGAATCGAGATAGCGTGAGGTCCGCAATTCGCCCGCTTTCGGACCCGAGGCGTGGCCTTGCGCGGCGCCGCAGGTTATCAAGAGCGCCATTGTTAACAGCAGTCGCATTCTGATTCGGCTCCTAGTCATGGGCTCATTCTATCCGAAGGGGGGATGCTACGCATGAGGACATAAGCCAGCGACGGTTAGCCCGGATTTCTCACCAGATTTTCCGTTGCGGCAGCAAACCGAGTGAGAAATGGGTTCTTAGGGTTCGTTCCAAACCTCGATCCTTTGTTTTCATACACTCTTAGGGTTCGTTCCGTAAATGTTGTGAGCCGCTCTTTTCGGCGGGGTTGAACCCCATAAGCGCTAACTTAAGGTAGAATTCCTTCCGAGCGTGCCGTCAACCGCCCACAATCCGAAGCGGTGTGTGGTGATGGCTCGGGCCACGTTCCGGCAGCGCCCTCCCACACGCGGGATCCCCGCGCCCGCTTCTGACCGCTGCCTCCGCCCGGAGCTTCTACAACAACCCCAACGGCTGGGGCTCGATGTCTCCACCATCGCAGCCCATCCCCGGGCGGCCTGTGCCCTTGAGCGATTCCTTAAAAATCGTAGCCGGGGCCGCCAGGCGACCCGCTCTCTTTCCACAGCTTTTCCCAATTCCAGAGCCCGGACGCCACCTCCGTCGGCAACGGGAATCCGAGCTGATGCGCGAGCATACAGACTTGTCCGCGATGGTGGGCTTCGTGAGAAAGCATGTAGCAGAGCATTTCCAGGCCAACCGGCCAAGGCCGAGCCCAGCCGTCTCTGAGGAACTTCTCGACGCGGCCCCCACTAGCGCCGAGCGCTTCAGCGAGCATCTCCGCGCAGCGAGCGGCGCTCTCGGCCAATCCCGCACGGGCCTGCTGCGGCGTGCAGTGCGCGCGGTTGAGCTGTCGTGGAACCTTCAGGTGCGGAGCTGTAAGCCTGACCCACTTGGAGCGGACATTGTGCATGTGCGTGAAGATCGCCGCAATGGTGCGGGCCTTGCCGGGCGGTTTGGCTCTCCAGGCGGTAGGGTCAAGATGTTCGATAAGAATCTGGTTCATGCGATCATTGGCGGCAAAGATCTGGACTGCGGCTCGGCCGAGTTGAGTGTGAACCTTGTGTTGACGCGTGGTCACGGCTCCCTACTCCTTGACCTATAATACTTCCGGGCCGTCGGCTACACGAATATACCGTCCAGTAACCTGCGGACCTCCACCATCCGAGGTTGAACAGCGGTTTCAAGCCCAAACAGGTTAAGTTAGCGCTAATGGGGTTGAACCCCCGCCCTTCCGTTGCGGCAGCGAACCTGGTGAGAAACGCGGCTTAGGGTTCGTTCCAAACCTCGATCCTTTGTTTTCATACACTCTTAGGGTTCGTTCCGTAAATTTTGTTTGCGCTCGCCACTCTGGCCACCTCCGGGAAGTCTTCTGCCGGGTCCAAACCGCCAGGGAGTCCATACCATTTTAGCCGAGGGCAGGGTGCATGGATGGAAAAAGTGCTTTGTATCGAAGCGATACGTTGTATACAGGGGACAGGTGGCCCCTGCCTGGCATGGTAAAGTGTGTGCCGCTTGGTTGGGGTGAAAATGTGCCACCGCGTTTTCTGCTTCTCTGCTCGTTGAGGGGCTGACATTCAACAGGTTTTCCGCCGCACTCGGTACTCTTAAGGCTGTCTCCATTCTCTGGCGCAAGTTCTTCTCAACAAAATGCTTATGCCAGAAAAGACAGCCCTTTTCAATTTGTTAGTGAGAAATGCGGAAGAGTCGCTGACTTACGGTCGCCTGCATAACACCGGACCGAGTTCGCCTTCTTAACTACCTGCACTGGAGGCTATCCTTTCAGCGCCTTGGCGTAAGCACTCAGGAGCGATTTACGGTCAATTTCCCAATTGAAATCCTGTTCGATGCGCTTTCGTCCGATCTGCCCCATGCGCCACCGCAACTCCTCGGAGTCGATGAGCTGCAGGATTTTACCGGCAAAATCCGAAGGATCATTGGGCCGCGCGTAAAGCGAAGCATCGCCTGCGGACCGCCGCCCTTCGGTCACTTCGTATTGCACGACCGGAATGCTAAAGGCCATGTATTCCAGAACCTTGCCCATGGTGGATTTGTCATTCATGGGATTCAGCGGGTCGGACGCCACACCCACGTCCGCCGTGGAAAGATATTTTGCCAGCTCGTCTGCTGGAATGCGGCCGGTGAAGTTCACCCACGGTTCCAATTTCTTTTGGGCCACCAGCGACTTGAGATGGGGAAGCTCGGTTCCCGAGCCGATCAGCGTGAACTGGATGTCGTCGCGGCCCTTCTGGATGATGTGTTCAATGGATTGGATCAGCAGGCCCACGCCATCCTGAGGGCCCATCACCCCCAAATAGACCACTAGGAACCTGCGGCCGTTTTTCAGTTCTGGAACCGGATCGAGGCGCTTCATTTTGTCCGGCTCGGGACTTACGCGGACAATGAAGACGCGGTCCGGCTGCTTGCCGCCGCGCTGAATGGCAATCTCGCGGTAGGATTGGTTCGTGGCGAGCGAAACGTCCGCTGTGTGGAAGGCGCACTTCTCAGCCAGACAGACGAGTTTATAGAAGAAGTCCTCCTTGCCGAATTTGGCGAGATATAATTCCGGATTGAGATCGAGATGATCAAAGATGTAACGAGCGCCAAAGAGCTTGAAGACCAAACCGTTCAAAAACATGATGTCCGGCGGGTTCCAGGTGTGGACCACGCGAAAACCATGTCGCCAGAAAATCTTCAAGCCCAGGTAGAGTTGCGCGGCCAGGGCCTTGCAATATTCAAGAGCGTAGCCAAATGGGCCTGAGGCTTCGTACACCCGGTAACGATAAATATCAATGTCTTCGATAACTTCGTGGTCCGTTTCATAACCAGCCCCCTTGGGAGAGATGACGTGGACCCGGTAACCGGCATCTCGCAGGGCCACAGCTTCCTGCCAGGCCCGCCGGACAAAAGGAAAAGGAAGATTTTCGAGGATCAGTAAAACCCCAGTACGGTTGTCTTTCGCCATGATCTTTCTGGCTCGACACGCCAGCTTATGAGATGTATAAAATCGATCCTATGAGCACCGCAATAAAGTAAACGATTCACCCGGTTCCCTTTTGAAGTGGGAAGGCCGGAAACAAAACCTTGATCTTCCGTCCACCCCATCACGCTTGCGGAATGATCGGATATAAAGGATTGCTAAGCCAAGGCCGTATATCATCGTTAAAACCGGCCTCCCAGAGCCGACTCGTAAACTCCCACCACTTGCTTTGCAACATTTTCAATAGAAAGCCGCGCAATCTGTTCCCGGCTGCGGGCGCGGCTTCCGTTCCGGCACACTTCCACAATCTTCTCCGCCATCGCCTGGGGGTTGCGAGGCGCCAGGTAATTTCCCTCGGTCCCACACAGCAATTCGGGCGTGTCGCCGACGGGCACTGTGACGACCGGCAGGTTCACTGCCAAGGCTTCCTTCACGGCATTCGGCGAGCCTTCACTTTCCGATGCCACAGCCATCACGTCTGCGGCATTCATGTATAGCGGCATCTGACTCGGCGGGATGCGGATAACATGTAACATCTCTAAGTTTGGGATCGAATGCTGGGCAATCTCTGTAGCAGCTTTCACGATTTCATATCTTTTTCGCGCTTCGTTGGACCGGTAGGGGAACAACACGAATTTTTTCCTTGAATCCAAACCCAGCGCCCGGCGCGCTTCCTCTTGCGCCATCGGTCTGAACAGCTCAAAGTCCACACCGTTCGGAATCACATGGGCCGAAGCGAGTCCAAGCTTTTTCTTCATTTCGTCACTCTTCACAATCACTGCCCGCGCCATTCGCGCCAAAACAAAGCTCGATGCCATCAGGAAACGGTCATAGAGCGTCACTCGCCCGATGTTTGTGAATTTTCCCAGCACGTCGTTGCCCAGGAACGAAACCACCAGCGGCAACCGGAGCTGGCAGCGCGCTATCCAACCTGCCAGTCCCATGTGAGCGTGGACCAGATCAAATGAATTTGTCCGGAGCATTCTGTGAAGCGTGCCCACGGACTTCCAATAATTCGATTTCGCTTCCCTGCCGTTAATGAACAAAACGGAGTAGTTTACACCCAACGGCCTCAGCGACTCCATTTGCGACCGGATGAAGCATCCGTAGCTCGGATCGCCTTCATAAGGCCAGAGATTCGTTACGACCAGGACTCGAATTGGCGCCATCATTCATCATCATAACCGGATTCAAACCCGGGTTGGCACCTGGGTAGTGTTGCAGTTTGGTTGCTGTAGCGGCGTCTGTGACCGCCGGACTTTATTTCTCAACAGTTTCCGGCGCTCATAGAGCGCCGCTACAGCAAACTGACCCCTACCGGCCCCTGAGCGTTTCAGGAACCAACCCCACAAAATACGCATGTTGCTGTACCCGGATTTCGCGCGCCACCCTTCACTGTCAGGAATCTCACTGCACGGCTGTACTCTGGCCAATACTTAATACCGGCAACTCAATATGGGATGGATACCGTGGCGACCGGTAGATGCGCTGCGTTGCCTCCTGGTAGTCGGATGCCGAGGCTTTGAAAATAGTAGGAACAAACTTCTGAGGGTTGCGGTCAATCACGGGGAACCAGGTGCTCTGTACCTGCACCATGATGCAATGGCCTTTGAGGAAGGCATGGTCGTTGGTGTGAAGATCGATGGTGTATTCCTCTACTTTATTGGGAGGAATCGCTTGCGGCTTCTCAAAGCTTTTCCGGAAGCGGCCGCGGAAAACGTCGTTGGCTATCATCAGTTGATAACCCCCCATGCGCGGGGCGGACGGATAATCCTGCGGATAAACGTCAATCAACTTCACGATCCAATCGCTATCAGACCCGGTGGTGGAGGCGTAAAGATGAGCCACGATATCTCCGGCGATGGTCACGGGCTTGTCGAGCGGCCCCGTTTCCCACGTAGCCACGTCCGGCCTCATATGAACAAATCGCTGATCCTGCAGCAGCCACGTGGGCCATCCGCCGCCCGGATAAGTTGGTTCAACCGGGCGATGGCGGTAGGGCACGGGATAGCGCGGATCGGAAACGTAACTGTCATAGGGAGTATTTCCAGACGTTCCTGGCGATGACGGGGGCTGGAACGAAAGGCCGCCATGATTGCGGAAGTAGAGACTTCGGTCCGCCACTCCTTGGCGCGGCGGCCAGGCATTAAAGGACTGCCATTGATTCGAGCCGGTCTCAAAGGTCAGCGCTTCCGCTTGCAGTTTGCCTTTGCCTTTCAGCCAGTAGGCAAACCACGGAGCCTGGATGTTCTTGCGGAAATAGGCTGCGGTGTCGCTCCCAAAGTCCACCGGACCCAGCGTTCGCCCGCTGCCGTGCGCCCAGCCGCCATGATTCCAGGGCCCGATTGCCAGATAATTCCAATGGCGATTGTCATGCTTTTCAAGCGTCTCGTAAATCTTGACGGGTCCGTAGAAATCTTCCTGATCCCACCAGCCGGCCACGTTCAGCATAGGGACCTTCACCGCCGTGAGGTAAGGTGCCACGGCCTGTTTCTGCCAGAATGCATCGTAGTTGGGATGATTCACAAAATTATCCCATGTGGGCAGATTGCCATGGAAATAGAGCCGGTTGGCATTGGAGAGCGGACCCAGGCGCAAATACCACTCAAACGTGTCATAGAGATCGAAGGCAAAGTGGAAATTTTCCTTGGAGGTTTCCATCAGCGCCGCATATTCAAAGCCGTAGCTCAAGCGGAAGGCGCCGTTGTGATGAAAGTCGTCTCCCAGAAACATGTCCGCGGGTGAAGCCTGCTCGGAGGCGGCCTTCAAGGCAGGGTGCGGATCGATCGCCGCCATCGTTGTGAGCCAACCGCCGTAAGAAATCCCCAGAATACCCACTTTGCCGTTGTTGTTCGGGACGTGGTGGATGAGCCAATCGATGGTGTCGTAGGTGTCCGTGCTTTCATCGACGGCTTTGGGATCGTGCGGATCGCGCGGCGGACGGTTCATCACGAATTTTCCACCGGACTGGTAGCGGCCCCGGATATCCTGGAAGACAAAGATGTATCCATCAGCAATGAGCTCCTTATAGATATTCAGCTTGCGCGTGGTGCCATGAGCGTCCTCGGGAATGCCATAAGGGGTACGCTCGATCAGGATGGGCAGCGGTCCTGCGGCATGTTGAGGGCTGTAAATTTCCGTATGCAACTGTACGCCATCACGCATGGGAATCATGAAGGAGGTCTTGTTGAAAACCTGGCTGTAGTCGGGCTGGCTGCTCTTGGAGAAAACTGGCGAGAGCGCGACCGGGCCCACCAAGAATGCAACCGCCGCCAACATTCCCACTCTCTGTTTTGCTTTCAATCACTCACCCCGCTTCTCAGAATTTCTATCAGGCGCTCGGCCGCGCCACCCGGGAGTACACCGCCGGCGAGCGAGCATTGTATTCGGGTGCGGCCTGGGAAGCAACGGCTGTCCAAAGAAAAGGCCGGGCAGGTGATGGCTTGCGCTTCCTGGGAAGCAGCCTCCCGGCAAGGCGGCTGGTTTGCCGCATGGCAAAGGAAATGAGAGAACGAATCCTGAGGCAGGGTAGCGAGCTTTTGGGTCGTTGCATTGGCGTGGGCGCCATGGCCTCGATCTATCGGCGGCGGGAACGCCGCGGGTATCGGCAAGGTCCGCGATGGGGACACCGCCCCTCTTGTGGCCGAAAGGCACGCCCGTCTGCGACTGGCGGGGCTATTTTGGACCGAAAACAAACCTAAGATTTCCACAGGTGACAGAATAATCCCTTTGTTTTGTGATAAATGCTTAGCTTTGGTCGAAAAATGTATATTACCCTTTTCGATTCAATTCGTTACAAGAATTTCTTAGCTTTGCTTTTTAGCTTTGTTCCGGTTTGTTCCTCGAGACTTCCTTTGTTTTCAATAAGTTTTAGGTTTGTTCCTGAAAGGAATCCCTCAGTGGCACCGCTGGCTCCCTCCAGCGGTGGCTTTTTATGTCCTGAAACCTCCGGCCTCCTGTCTCTATAGTTGCAGTCTTGCCCTCCCACGGACTTCGAGGCGCTGGAGGTAGAACGGCCCCAGCCAGAAAGGTAAAGCTACAGACGGGAGTCTTTGGCTTCAGATTCATAGACATACTCCACTGGCAAATGATTCTGCACGGCTCACGAGGGCAAAGTTGTGTGATGTGCCGGGCGAAATAAGCCCGGCGGTACGAGGGGTAATTAAATACTCTCCATCGGGAGGTGTTTTGTAAAGGGGGCCGGAGATATGGTAGTGGGCCGCTTTGTATCCAGGCGGTAAGAGCTTGGCACCTCGATGGACCGCCCAATCTGCCTAAGAAGAAGAGTAGTTTTCTCTCTGCCTTTTCTGATATTACTCTGCCCGCTCATTTTTGACACAGGGAGCATGGAGGCTGGCGCTGGCGCTGAAACTTATCCCGAAGGCAGTACGACATCGATACCACATCGACCAACGTGGCCATGCCTGCGCAATTCTGGCTAGTGATTTTCCAGATGAGTTTAGAGACATCATGGAGTGCCTTGAGGGATTTGTCCTGAGGAGAAGCCATATCCTTACACCGGGCGGTGGAAGATCACCAATCTCGGCTGCGCTCGATGGATTCCTTCACGAGCGCGGATGGAGTGAGAGATCATTCGATATCAAGATCGTTGTGGACGGCAAGCAGATCCCCATGCCCACACACAAGATTGACAATTTCAAGAATGAGGTCGGTCTGGAGGTCGAGTGGAACAACAAGACGGAGTTCTACGATAGAGACCTGAACAACTTCCGGTTGCTGAAAGAGCTTAGGGTGCTCGCCGTCGGCGTGATCGTCACACGGATGAGTGAACTGCAAGATCTGTTCGATAAGCTTGGGAAGGGGCCATCATACGGCCAGTCTACGACTCACTGGAACAAGCTCATTCCAAAGGTAGAGGGAGGCGGTGCTGGCGGGTGTCCGCTCCTTTTAGTGGGGATGGGGATGCGGTGTTACGATCCGAACTTGTAGCCGAAGCGTAAGCCTTGTACAAAGGGGCCTCATAAGTGTCCACTTCGTTGCCCCACTGAGTCCAGCCGTTGACACGCTGCCTGCTGAAAAGCTCGCAATAGGGACCAGGGCTGCAACGGTGAACCAAATCGTAAATCGCGTCTGGCTTTTTCGAGTGCTCCTCCTTGCGGCTCACGAGAATGTTGACCTGACGGCGCCCAGGAGCCAGCGTGCGGATCCTGCCTTTTATACCGAACAGAACCAACTCCGTCACATTGCGAAAGTAGAAGCCGACGCCGCGCCCGTCCGGTCCTCCGTCTTTACGCACTTTGTACCAAACGATATTCGTCTTGTATGCAAACCCCCATGCCTTCATGATCGTGAGAGCTTCCATCAAAAGTGCATTCGGGCACCACAGGTAAAGATGGCTGTTCGGCAGAGCCAGCGTACCGATTGGCAATTCCGCTATCTCTTCAAATGACATCGTCGGATACCGATGCAGACGCTTATGCTCTGGGGCCATCTTTCCGGTTCGATTAGCAAATCTCCAAGGTGGATCGATCAAGATGGTTCCGAAGCGGTGACCGTCCAGAGACTTCAGCAGGCTGCCCACATTGCCCCTCTAACAAGCAAATAGTAACGTGTCAGGTGAAGTGTAATGGAATCTTTCGTGGATTGGAATAGGAAGTTTCAAGTCGTTTGGTGCAGCTATGTTTATATCGAGATGTGTGATAATTCGTATTATAATGGCGTCAATGGACTCCCTGCTTCCTATTCGAGTTCTGGTGGTTGATGACGACCCAAGCTCCAGGCAATTGTGCGTGGACGTTCTCGAATTGTTAGGTGTGGAGGTGGAAGGCGTGGAGACCTCGGGCGAGGCCCTGGAACGGCTGGACGAAGGACAAATCGATATTGTGGTCTCCGATGTGCGAATGCCCGGGGGGGATGGCATCGAGTTGCTGAAGACGATCAGAGGGAACCATCCCGGCGTGGAGGTTCTGGTGATGACCGGCTTCGGCACGATTTCGGAGGCGGTGGAGGCGGTGAAGCTGGGCGCGTATGACTACATCACAAAACCTTTCAAGGTTGATGATTTCAAACGCCTTTTTACGCGCCTGATGGAACGGCAACAATTGGAAACCGAAAATCGCGTCCTGCGTGAGCAGTTGAAGTCGCAGCGCGGCTTCGGCAACCTGGTGGGCTCCTCCTCCGCCATGCAGAAGATTTACCAGATGATTCTTCGCGTCGCTCCAAAGCGGCATCCGGTGTTGATTCTTGGTGAAAGCGGGACCGGCAAAGAATTGGCGGCGCGGGCGATCCATGCCTACAGTTCTGTGCGCGAACATCCTTTTATTCCTGTGGATTGCGGTGCCCTCACGCCGACGCTGATTGAAAGCGAACTTTTCGGGCACGTGCGGGGGGCATTCACCGGCGCCAACCAATCCCGCGTGGGCTTGCTGGCGGCGGCCGGGGGCGGCACGGTTTTTCTGGACGAAATCGGCGAGCTTCCTGTGGAATTGCAGGCCAAGCTGCTTCGTGCCTTGCAAGAGCGGGAGATTCGTCCCATTGGCAGCAATGAGTCCTATCCTCTTCATGCGCGCGTCATCGCCGCTACCAACCGCAACCTGGAGGAGGAAATTGGCGAAGGCCGGTTCCGCGAGGACCTTTACTTCCGCCTGAACGTCGTCTCCATTCTGATCCCTCCGCTCCGCATGAGGACGAGTGACATTCCGGCGTTGATTCAGATTTTCCTGGCGCGTCACGGCGCGGCGGAGGAGGGCATCACTGGCTTCGCTCCGGAAGCGATGGAGCGGCTGATGGCCTTTCAATGGCCGGGCAACGTCCGCGAGCTTGAGAATTGCGTGCAGCACGCGATTGCCCTGGGAACCGGGCCGCTCTTGCCGGTTGGCGACCTGCCCGCCACGATTCTCCGGCGGACCGCCGTGCGGGAGGACCGGGAATCCGCGAATACTCTGCAAGACTTGGAACGTCGCGCCATTATCGGGGCACTCGAAACCACGGGCGGTGACCGGGTGCGAGCCGCGAGACTACTCGGCATTGGCAAAACGACCATCTACAGGAAGCTCAAGGAGTACGGACTGGGCGACGGAAGCTCCCCAGAAGAATAACACGCCCTCCGGGACTGATCAGCAGACAGCCGCAACCATATCGCCTGCCATGCGCTCCACTTCGCAGAAGCCCCAAAATGCTACAATCACCCTTCCATGGCCACGATTGCAATCGATGCGACCTACACGGTTGATCCCCAGCCATCCGGCATCTCCGTTTATTCCCGGCGTTTGATTGAGTCTCTGGCCGGCTTGGAGTGCGCGCACCGCTTCTTGATCTGTTACCGCCTTTCGCGCTTCCGGCAATGGAAACAATTCCTGCGGCCTGCGCAGGAACCACATCCTAACGCCCCACGCTTTTCCATCCGGCTCTTCCAGGATGGCTTGACGTTTTGGCTTCCGTGGCAAGCCAAGGTCTTTCACAGCCTGGCACAGCGCCCTCCGGCGTTTCGGTTCAGCAGGGAAGTGGTGACCATTCATGACGTGTTTCCAATTACCGGAGAAGGCTATTCGACTCTGGATTTCCTTAAGAAGTTTTCGGATCTGCTTTTGGAGGCGGTTGGCCGCGCCTCGGTCATTATCAGCCCTTCAAATTACACGGCGGACCAACTGGTTCGTGTTGCCAACACCTCGCGCGAAAAAATCCAGGTGATTCCGGAAGGCGTGGACCTTCCGGACCGGACCATGACGGAGACGGACAAAATTGCGGCGCGCGAACGCTGGGTGGGGAAGGGGAATCGATTAATCCTCCTGGTGGGAGTGATCCAGGCCCGCAAAAATACGTTGGGCGCCGTTCGCGCCCTGGAGCGGATGCCAGCAAACTACCGATTGGTGATTGCAGGGGGTGATGGCCACGACGCCGAAAGGGTCCACGATTACATTCATCGCGCTGGTTTGAGCAGCCGGGTGCGGCGGCTTGGCCATGTGAGCCGTCAAGATCTTTCCAGCCTCTATCAATCGGCGGATGTCATGGTATTCCCCTCGTTCGAAGAAGGCTTTGGGCTGCCCGTGCTGGAAGCGATGGCTTTCGGATTGCCGGTGGTGGCTGCCAGAACGTCCTCGCTGCCGGAGGTTGGTGGAGATGCCGCAGTTTACGTGGACCCTTATGACGAGCGGGACATCTGCGAACAGGTGGTGCGAGCTGTGGAGGACGATACCTTGCGCAAGACGCTCGTCGAGCGCGGACTGGCGCGAGCCAAGCAGTTTACCTGGCGTCGTACGGCGGAAGAGACGCTGAAGGTTTATGAAAAAGCTTTGGCGATGGAGTAGCAAAATGTCTGCCCATTCTCACGATCCCGTGCTGCTATAGTTCAGCACGCCCCGGTTCCAGACGGCGACAGCGAGGGTGAAGAAGGCGATGGCAACCAGAGGAGTCAGATAGAAATAAGTCCGGAACGACTGGCGCCCAAGAAAATGGGTGGTGGGGTAAAAGGACGCAAAGCCGAAGGGAACGATCCAGCTCAGCATGAATTGGATGAAGTCGTTGTAAATGGTGAGGGGGTAGCGGCCAAAAGTCAGCATGTTAAAAACCGGAGGCACAATGCCCACCCGGTCTTCAAACCAGAAGCTGACGGCGGTCAAGCTGAGAAATACGGAAAGGTAAATCAAGAATCCGCAAACCACCATCACCGCGAACCACATGGCGTCACTGACATGCCACTTTAGGTTGAGCTTGATGATGCAGATATAAATCACTCCAAGTCCGGTCACCACCTCCTGGAAAGACTCAAGACGGAATCTTTCGAACAGGACCTGGAAGAGCGTGCTGACCGGGCGAAGCAAGACGCGGTCAAACTTCGCCTGGATGATGTATTGTTCGCCGAACTCGTAGAGATTCCAACTGACGACGTTGAACAATCCCAACGGCGTGATGGAGAAAGCGTAAAGAAACAGGATTTCGTAAAAGGACCAGCCTTGCAGTTTGGGAATCTTTGAAAACAAAACCCAGACAAAACCGAAGCCGAGCACCGTGGCAACCATCGAGGAAAAGAAGGCAATCAGAAAATCGCCCTTGTAAGCCAGGCGCACCTTGGTGTATTGCGCGAAATAGAGAGCAAAGAGCCGCAGATGCCTCTTCATAGCACTTCCGCTATCCACCTTGAATCGTGATTCTCCGGCTGGACCACCGCCACATGCCATCACCCAGCGAAATGAGCGCCACCACCCAAAAAAATTGAATGCCAAGGGCGCGGAGGATGAAGACGCCATTGAGCTTTCCGAGATAGATCAGGACGGGAATGTAGCTGATGTATTGGAAAGGCATGTAAGCGAACGCTGCCTGAAAAGCATGAGGAAAAAATGAGATTGGGATCAAAAGGCCGGAAAACAACTCCAGCAGAAAGTACTTGGCGCGCAGCAGACCCAGAATTGATTTCAGGCGGATCGCCAGCGTCCCAACGGCAAAGTTGATGCCGGCGACGATGAAAAAACTGAGCGATGAGCTCAGGAAAAAGGCAAGGAAGTGAACCACGCTTCGCGGCGGCCGCAGCGGATAGACCGTGAACAGAATAATGACGGTGGGCAGGGTCAGCAGGATCAAGCGAAACGCGGATTCCCCGAGCGCCCGGGCCAGGTACATGGCTTGGACGTTCACAGGCTTGATGAGGTCCATGGCCAACTTGCCTTCCACCACCTGTTCGGCCAGGTCCTGATCGATGTTGTTGTAATAGAACGACCGGATCATCCAGCCCACAGCGATGTACGTCAGAATCTGGCCGAAATCGAAGCCCTCGATCCGTTGGCTGTGAGCGTAAATGGCTTTCCAGATGAAGTAGTAGACCGAAACATAAATAAAGTAGGTGACGATGCCGGTGTAATAACGCAGCCTGTAAGCCAATGTGTTGATGAATCCCACCCGGACAAACTCCGCGTAGACCAGCGCCTGCTGGGCAGCGGCAGAACGGTTGCGGGTTGGCAGGCTGGGCAAAGCCAGCGGCGCGGAAGTCATGTTCTTCACAATAGAGAAAGCTTGGGACTGGAATCGACGGCTGCGGGCGGCCTCATGCAGAAAGCCCGCCCGTGATGTAAATTCTCTTCACAATCTCTTCAATCGGTTCCTCTTCGACGAAGATGTCCTTGACTTCAAGGCGATTCACCAAACTACGAATCACCTCCGCCGTCGAGTGCTTGGCCCGGTCAAAGCGCATGACATAGGTCAGCTCATCCAGGCGGTTGCAGGAAACGCCATCATTCGTGACTTCTCCCAAGCGACCCACTTGCGACCGGTCCTTCAGTAAAAACTTCACCTGGTTATAACGCGCGTGCCGGGCCTTCATGTCTGCGAGTTGGCCGTCAAAGAGTGTTTTCCCCCGGTCGATAATGATAATGCGGCTACAAAGCTCTTCAATGTCGGAAAGATCGTGAGTGGTCAAAAGAACAGTGGTGCGGGAAACGCGATTTACTTCTTTCAGGAATTCACGAATGTGGTCCTTGGCCACCACGTCCAGACCGATCGTCGGCTCATCGAGAAAGAGAAGGGGTGGGTTGTGAAGCAGCGCCGCGGCCAGGTCGCAGCGCATGCGCTCACCCAGGCTAAGCTTCCGGACAGGAGTGTAAAGATAATCCTTCACGCTCAGGATTTCGGAAAACACTCCCAGCCGCTGGCGATAATCGTGGTCAGAGATTTCGTAGATTTCCTTTAACAGCTTAAAGGATTCAACCACGGCGATGTCCCACCACAATTGGGTACGTTGCCCGAAAACCACGCCCAGCTCTTTGGTGTACTTGCGCCGGTCCCTGTACGGGACGAATCCATTCGCGATGATGCGACCGCTGGTGGGTACCAGAATCCCTGTGAGCATCTTGATCGTCGTGGATTTTCCCGCACCGTTGGCGCCGATGTAACCTACCATCTCGCCTCGCTCAATGGAAAAACTAACTCGATCGACGGCCCGGACGGTGATCCGGTCCCGCACGAACAAGTTCTGGACGGCTCCCCAGACGCCCTCGCGGCGGCGGAAGGTGCGGAAATCCTTGCACAGGTCCTTGACGTCAATGATCGGTGGCATGAAGGTGGGTTTCTCCCGCAAACTGACGGGACGAGTTTCGCATTCTCCATTCTAAACGAAAAGGCGGCGAATTTGCCTCCCGGATGTTTGGGCAAGCAGGATGAAACTGTAGGCGGCGTGGAATCTATCTCAGGAAAAGTTATGAGGTCCATAAAAAATATGCATTTCACTTCCAAGGCGGTTTCGCGGATGATAAAAAAGAATGTCCTCGGACCGTGGGTGGTGTAGTGTCGGTGCATGAATCTTACAATCATGGTGACGGGAAAGGTCTCTACCGCAGGGAGGAGCACGACGCCTGCGGCGTGGGCTTCATTGCTCAGCTCGACCAGCCACCCTCGAACCGGGTGGTCCGGCTCGCGCTCGATTGCCTTTCGGCGCTGACGCATCGCGGCGCGGTGGATGCCGACGGAACCAGCGGCGATGGCGCCGGCATTCTCACCCAATTCCCCAAGGTTTTTTTCCTTCGCGAAGCTTTACGCCTCAATCCCCTTCTGAATCCCGCCTGGAAGCTTGCCGTGGGGGTATTCTTTTTCCCTTCCGATCCGCTGGAGCGGGCGCGCGCCATGTTTCTGGTGGAACAGGTTGTGCTGGTCGAGGGCCTTGAAATTGCCGGTTGGCGGCGTGTGCCAGTGAATGAGAGAATTCTCGGCGCCCAAGCCCGGGAGACCCAGCCCGCGATCTGGCAACTTCTTCTGGCGCAGCAAACCGAAGAGGACCGGGAATTCGAACAATTCCTATTTCTAGTTCGTAAGAAGATTGAGCGCCACCTGATGGAACAGGACCCCAGCCTGAAGGCGGGTACGTATATTTCTTCATTTTCATCCCACAACGTCGTTTACAAGGGTCTTCTCTCGCCAGCTCAGCTCGGCGCTTATTACACGGACCTCCACGATCCGGAGTTCGCCGTGTCTGCCGCGCTCTTTCACCAGCGGTACAGCACGAATACGTTTCCAAGCTGGCAGTTGGCGCAGCCGTTCCGAATGGTGGCCCACAACGGAGAAATCAATACGCTGCTCGGAAACTGCAATTGGATGCGGGCTCGGGAATCGGTTCTGGAGCACCCCGTATGGGGCCGCGAAGTGGAATGGCTGAAACCGGTGATCGAGCCGGGGGGCAGCGATTCCTCGAACTTCGATAATACGCTGGAGTTGCTCACGCGTTCGGGTAGATCCGTTCATCATGCTCTGCTCATGATGATTCCGGAGGCTTGGGAAAGCTCTGTGGAGATTCCTGCCGATGTTAAGGCATTCTACCATTATCACGCCTGCTTGATGGAGCCCTGGGACGGGCCTGCCGCCATGGCCTTTCTGGACGGTGATCTGGTGGGCGCAGCGCTCGACCGCAACGGCCTTCGGCCCGCGCGCTACACGGTTACGAATGACGGCCTGGTGGTGCTGGGTTCCGAGGCCGGACTGTTGCCCATCGCCGCGGAGCGCGTGATGGAAAAAGGACGCCTGGGCCCAGGCCAGATCTTTCTGGTGGACCTAGGTCATCAGAAGGTTTTCAAGAATGATCAGGTGAAGCGCCAGGTTTCACACGGACGCAAGTTCCGCAAGTGGATTGCGCGCAACATGATTTTTGCGCCGCGATTGAGACCCGCCGAGAGCGGGCTGGCAAGGCCGGAAGGCTGGAGCCGGAGTCTTGCAGCCCGCGACCGCATGTTGTTCATTGCGACACAGAAATCAGTGGGGATCAGCGAGGAAGATGTCGATCTGTTGATTAAGCCCATGGCTTCGGACGGCAAGGAAGCGGTGGGTTCCATGGGTGATGACACTCCGGTCGCTGCGCTTTCGCGCCGTGCGCGGCCGCTGTATCACTATTTCCGCCAGATGTTTGCGCAAGTCACCAATCCTCCCATTGATCCCCTCCGCGAATCGCTGGTGATGTCTTTGAATCTCTATCTTGGGCCGCGCCGTTCCGTGCTGGTGGACACGCCTGAACATGCCAGGATGATCCGGCTGGAGTCTCCATTTCTCTTGAGCGGAGAACTGGAAGAATTGCGCGGCATGGCGCGGGGAGAGTTTAAACCCGCGACCATTTCGACATTGTTTGATCCCGCCGAAGGCACGAACGGTTTGACGAATGCCCTGGACCGCATCGTGCAGGAATGTGCCGCCGCAGCCACCGCGGGAAGCTCGATCTTAATTTTGAGTGACCGGGGTATCGGTCCGGACAGGGCCCCGGTC